>DATHOD010000074.1:0-15357 GCA_035485295.1 Bacteroidia bacterium | reverse complement strand
TGGCCCTGATATTATTAGCGGTCCTTCAAGATTCGGGAGCCACTCATTTATTGGTTTTATAACTAAGTTTAATTTCATTTCGTTATTTATTATTTACAATAACTGATTGGTTATTGCATTTGATTAATACTTTTCCTGAATTTTACCTTTATCCTATCTGATATTGGAATTGGATTTCCGTCATCATCTATCCTCACAAAGATCATGCGGGTTGAACATACCAGGTGCTCAATCTCAGTATATACATTATAGCTCCTTCCCTCTACATTAAGGGTTAGTGAGGTGTTCCCTATTTTCTCTATTCCACAATATATTTTTATGATCTGTCCTACTTTGACCGGCCTTTCAAATATTACCTCTTCTATCTTTTTTGTGACCATTTTTGGAGTATCACATATCTCGCAGGCAAAAATGGATGTCACTTCATCTAACAAGGACATCATCTTACCGCCGAACATATTCCCGTGAAGGCCTAAATCCTTAGTCATGCATAGTTTGGAGTTACGGTATACTAGCTTCCCATCACAAAGCCCTTTAATCTCCGCCTGATTATTGTTTACATAGCTGTTACTGATTTTTGTTTCCATAATTAGTTTTGTTGAGAAAGTATTAATTCATGTTTTTTATACTGGCCCAGAACTGAAAATTCTAAAGTCTTCCTTTTTATTTCCTTCAATAATGCATCGTGCTCCTTGCCTGATTTCCACTCCATATCAAGGTAAAATGAGTATTCATTTGGCCTGCCTATGATAGGAACAGATTGTATTTTAGTTAGGTTCACATTATGATCGGCGATGCTCCTTAGCACTTCAGATAACCTTCCATGAGCATGAGGCAATTGAAAACTAATGGTCGACTTATCCGCTTTCTCATCGTATGGACAATGCTTGGCAATTATTAAGAAACGTGTATAGTTCTGCGTAGTGTCTTCAATATTACGTTCCAGTATTTCCAGGTCATACATTTTTGCTGCGCCCGTTCCCGCAATAGCCGCTCTGTCAGTAAAGTTCCCTGTATGTATTTTCTTTGCAACAGAAGCTGTATCCTCACCTGTTATAATACTCATCTCAGGGTGCTGTGATAAGAAGCCAGTACATTGGGCTATGGCCATTGGGTGCGATTCTACCCAACGTATATCCTCTAGTGCAACATTTTTGTTTGCCAAAAGGTGAAAGCCAATATGCAGGTATACTTCACCAATTACACAAAAACCATAATCCTTTATGAGGTTGTAATTTGGTAATATGCTACCGGCGATAGAATTCTCAATTGCCATTACAGCGTAATCAATATCATTCAGTGCCAATCGTTCGCATACATTTTTAAATGTACTGCACTCTATTATTTCAAAGTCCTCTTTGAAATAAAGCTTTGAAGCTTCATAATGGTAGGAGGCTGCAATACCTTGAATAGCAACTTTCATGGGTCTCATGTTTTAAATTATTTACCGGCAAAATTACAGTATACAGAATATATTATTACATTATACGTTATATTAAGTAAATTATTCTTTAATTTGTACTATAAAAGAATATTTAACTGATTAGGGTTAAAATATAGACTGTAAACAGAAAAAAAATCTACACACAATGGAACACTTAGATATAACAGATAAGCGAATTTTGAACCTTTTACAAAAAGATGCGCTGCAGAGCGTAAAAGAAATTGCAGATAAAGTAGGTCTATCAGTATCGCCCACTTATGAGCGTATTAAACATATGGAACGCAGCGGGGTAATTCTTAAATGTGTTGCTTTACTTGACAGAGAAAAGATAGAAAAAGGATTAGTTGCTATCTGCAATGTGAGCCTGAAGGAGCACAGCCAGGCTATGCTCTCGAAATTTGAAAAGTTAATTGTGAAATTTGATGAAGTAATGGAAGTGCAATGCCTATCAGGTAGCGTTGACTATTCATTAAAGGTAATAACGAAAAATATGAAAAGCTACCAGGATTTTGTAATGAACAAGCTTTCATCAATTGACAATATTGCCAATGTGCAAAGCTTCTTTGTAATGAAGGAAATAAAACTGGAAACGGCTTTTAAACTGGTATAACAAACTTTACTGGAACCTCTCAGGCCTCATTTGTGGGAAGAAAAGGACATCTTGTATAGAAGTGGAGTTGGTCATAATCATAGTGAGCCTGTCTATTCCCATACCCATACCAGATGTTGGAGGCATACCATATTCCAATGCTCGTAAAAAGTCATTGTCAATTATCATAGCCTCATCATCGCCTTTTTCAACCAGTTTCATTTGCTCTTCGAAACGAGCACGTTGGTCAATCGGGTCATTTAACTCACTATAGGCATTGCATAATTCCTTTCCATTCACCATTAATTCAAAGCGTTCTACTAAACCTGGCTTGGAACGATGTTTCTTGGTAAGTGGCGACATTTCTACAGGATAATCAGTAATGAAAGTAGGTTGAATATAATGGTGTTCGCAAGCAGCAGAGAATATTTCATCTACCAATTTACCCCTGCCCATTGATGGTGTAACACCAATCTTAAGGTCGCGGCAAACTTTCTTCAATTCATCTTCAGTCATATTGGAAACATCAATTCCTGTATGTTCCTTTATAGAATCGTATATGCTGATTCTCTTGAAAGGACGGTGGAAGTCAAGAACATTATCACCATTTTGAACCTTTGTTGTGCCGTATAAGTCAGTTGCAATTTTTTCGAGCATCTCCTCCGTCATCTGCATCATCCACTCATAGTCCTTGTAGGCTACATATATCTCCATTTGTGTAAACTCAGGATTATGTGTCCTGTCCATACCTTCGTTACGGAAGTCTTTGGCAAATTCATACACTGCATCAAAGCCACCCACTATGAGGCGCTTTAAATACAATTCGTTAGCTATACGCAAGTAAAGAGGAATGTCTAATGCATTATGATGAGTAATAAAAGGGCGTGCAGTAGCACCACCGGCAATCGATTGCAGAATAGGTGTCTCAACCTCAAGGTAACCCCTTTCATTAAAGAAGCTACGCATAGAGTTAGTAATCATTGTACGTTGAACGAATACATTCCTAACCTCAGGATTAATGATCAAGTCTACATAACGCTGACGGTAACGTAATTCAGGGTCAGTAACTTCATTATGCGCCTTGCCTTCTGCATCAACTGCAACTACAGGTAATGGGCGTAATGCCTTACTAAGGAGTTTAAATGAAGTAACGTGAATAGATATAGTTCCGGTATTAGTAGTGAATACATATCCTTTTACCCCAATAATATCACCAATATCAAGCAGTTTTTTGAAAACAGTATTGTATAAGGTCTTGTCTTCTCCCGGGCAAATCTCATCACGCTTCACATATATTTGTATGCGCCCTCTGGCATCTTGTATCTCTGCAAAGGCAGCATTCCCCATAATGCGGAAAATCATTATACGCCCTGCAATACTTATATTTTTATAATCAAGTTTATTGCGCTCATAGTTCTCGAGTATGTCCGCCGAGTTGGCATTTACTTCGAAAAGTTCAGCCGGATATGGCTCAATACCTAATTTCCTTAGCTCATCAAGCTTCTGATGACGAAATCTTTCTTGTTCTGTTAACTCCATGTATGCTTAAATGTTTGCCAAATATACATGAGAAAATCAGACAAAGTAAAATAGAGGGAAGAATACTTATGCTATTTCTTTACAGCAACATGGGCATGCAAGCCGCACTCCTTTTTATCATTATTTTCCCACCACCATCTTCCTGCGCGGAAATCTTCTCCCAGCTTTATAGCGCGCGTACATGGCGCACAGCCAATGCTTACAAATCCTTTATCATGCAACGGATTATATGGAATATGGTTTTTACGGATAAATTCAGTTACTTCATCAAAGCTCCAGTTAAGCAAAGGGTGATATTTCACTATTTGATTTGCTTCACTCCACTCTACTTGTGGTAAATCGTGCCGGTTTTCCGATTGTCCGGCACGAATACCAGTTATCCATATTTTATTACCTGCCAATGCGCGCTTCAAAGGTTCAACCTTGCGTATGTAACAACATTCCTTCCTATTCTCTACCGATTCATAAAAGCTATTGGGACCTTTCTTGCTCACTAGGTCCTCAGTAGCTTTTGCCAATGGATAATATGCTTTTATTGGCTTCTTATACTTGTCTAAAGTGCTATTCCAAACCGAATAAGTTTCAGCAAAAAGTCTACCCGTGTCTAATGTAAAGACTTCAATTGGGATATCATTCTCAAATATCAAATGCGCTATGGCCTGGTCCTCATACCCAAAACTAGTTGAGAATACTACCTTGCCAGGATATGCTTTTGCCAAAGCCTTTAAAGCTTCCACCGGATCAATAGTTTTCACTAAACTTTCTGCTATGCTCAATTCGTTCATCTCTTATTGCTTAAATATGAAATAGAAAGTTATGCGTGGTACCAAATAATAATCACTTTTCAGCTTATCTGATCCATAGCCATTTGTTATGCCATCATACCAAATATTAGGCATTATATGCACTTTCTTGTCTTCAGTTGGTGTCCAGTCAAGCCCTGCAGTAATAAATGTTTCAGTATATGTATTCTGGGGAACAAGCCTATTGGTAAAAGTTTCTGACGTAGTGTATTTATATTTAGTATCCGGATTATAGAAATCGTACCTGGCAAAAAAGTTCAACTTATTTGGTATAAGGGTCGCATGTCCAAATACTGAGAATCCGGCCTGAACAGCACTTACTGTATCATTCGAGGTAGGATCAGTTTTAAACGCTTCTACCTCACCATTGGTATTAATTTGTTCAAAATATTCAGCCCCAATACCAAATTGCTTTGCATTATAAGCTGCATATGCTTTAAACGTTGCCGTTGAATTCTGATACCCTTTTGCTGTCTTATAAAAAATGGCTCCATCATTTATAAAGTCAGCATATACCCCTAAGGTTAGTTTATTCTTAATGCTGCTATAATATACATTCAGTCTATACTTTTTATCCTTATCGGTAGTGTTATTCTGCGGGGTGCCTGCTCCTGTAAATACAGGCACGGGAGTATTACCTGAATTATCACCTACCATGGCTCTATATCCTATGAATGAAGATAGTGCGCTGGTATCTGCAGACCATATTCTTCCGGCAAGTGTTACGCCCATATCCGTCGAAGCATCTACCTTGCGTAGGTCAAGTAGACTTCTTTCAATAGAACGGTATCCCCACAATGCGTCAATGTTATTTGTTGTAGCAAAGGATGGAGTGAATTGCTGGCCTATAATAAGGTCAGTATTCTTAAAGATATTCTTCCAGGTAAGATAAATGTTCTTCAGGTAAAGTGTTCTGTTGTTATTAGCATCATAATTCCCTTCATAAGCCAGTAAAGCCGTAGTTGCAAATTTGCTATTAATGACATAGTCGTACCCTAAATACGCTCTTCGTATTTCAATTGCATTTGCATTTTGAGTAGGACTACCTTTAGAACCTAGTCCTTTATACTGTACGTTACCGTTGCCTCTTCCGGCTGAATCGCCATGAGGTACATAGGCGTAGTCACCAAATGCCAGACCCCATAATTGCCCTGAGCCCGGTTGAGGGGTGGGAGTTGATTGCTGGGCATAAATTGCATTGTACGATAATAAGTAAATTCCAATTCCGAGTATAAATTTTGTATATTTTCTTGTTTTCATTGTTTTATATTATTTCAGTTTTTATGTAAATGTTTGGCCTATATACTGCGTCTTGTTGCAAAACCCACCATAGTTCAGTAAATAGAGATATTAGTTTGGAAGAAGTAGATGTGTATGCCATACGGCACATACAATAGACTTTTTGTTGATATTTTTTTGTTTTCATATTATTTCAATTTTCAGGTTTTTCAATTTTTCATTCAATTTTATCTGGCACGACAGACGAGAATTATCAAATACTTGCGGTAATGTTTCAAGGGTAGCAGCTTCATCATCATTTATTTCATCTAATAACGAAATGCCGTCCAAGACTCTTACATGACAGGTGGCACAAATTGCCATTCCACCGCACATACCTTCCACCTCCTGATGTTCTGTAGCCTTAAGGAATTCCATAAGGTTTAGTCCAATATCATCAGGTGCCTCAAAGTGATTTTCAACACCCTTATTTATAACTGTTATTTGAATGTTATCTGCCATTTCTTAGAATGCATTTACACCATTTACTGTTGTGTATTTCAAATTGTATTTCACTCCGGGATTAATGTATTTATATATACTGTGACTGGCAATCGAAGCCTCGTGAAATCCGCAAAGGATCAATTTCAACTTATTTTTATATGTGTTTATATCGCCTATAGCATAAACACCTTCAACATTGGTAGAGTAATCTTCCGGATTTACTTCTATGGAGTTCTTCTCAATATTTAGTCCCCAATTTTCAATAGGGCCAAGCTTCGGGCTCAAGCCAAACAATAGTATAAGTTCATCAGTTGCAATAGCACGACTGTCATCTGCATTTTTATTCTGCACAATTACTTCTTTCAATACTCCATTGCCATTAACTTGTGCAAGGTTGGAATTGAGTAATAGATTTACTCTGCCTTGCTTTGATAATTCCAGCACTTTATTCACGCTATCAGGCGCACCGCGAAATGACTCACTCCTGTGCACTAATGTTACTTCCGAAGCTATTTGTGAAAGGTATATGGTCCAGTCGAGTGCAGAATCTCCGCCGCCAGCGAGCACCAACTTTTTATTCCTGAACTTTTCAGGATCAAGTACCATGTAGTTAATACCTTTACCGCCTTCAAAGCGATTCAATTCTGGGACCTCAGGCTTACGAGGTTCAAAACAGCCGAGCCCTCCTGCAATAATTACTGCTTTACTATTTATTTGTGTGCCTTTATCTGTAGTAAGTATAAAATCATGCTCACCTCGTTTTTCAAGCGAGTCTATTCTTTCACCAAGTGTATAGCCTGGTTTGAATGGCTCATTTTGCTTGAGCAGATTATCGACCAACTCTTGTGCCAGTATGGTAGGATAGCCCGGTATATCGTAAATAGGTTTCTTAGGATATACTTCTGAAAGCTGTCCTCCGGGCTTTGGCAAATAGTCGATAATGTGCGTACGGAGCTTCAGTAGCCCAGCTTCAAACACTGCAAATAATCCTGCAGGGCCGGCTCCAATAATAGATATATCTGTTGTTATCATAATTCGTTAAATATGTTTGGGGTTAAAAAAGTATTTGTTTAAGACTAAGCACTATTACTGTAATTGCAACAAGTATCATGCTCACTTTTACAGGAATATATTTAGTTAAGTATGGACCAACAGGTGATCCTACCAATCCACCTAATACCAACCACAGAATGATTGACCAATGGGTGAAACCTATTAGGAAAACAAGCGAAATTGAGCTTGCCAGTGCTACAAAGAATCTTGTTAAAATAACCGAGCCAATAGTGTAACGTGGGTTTCTTCCTCCGGCAATTAATGTAGAAGATACAATGGTCCCCCATCCACCACCGCCAATAGCATCAAGAAAACCCGCAACAATACCCAAGGGGAAAAGACGTTTTATCTTTCCGGTCTTCTTAATTTTTCTTACTGCTTTATAAATAATAAGTACCCCTAATGCAAGCGTATACACTGATACTGCTGGCTTGATAATATTTGAGTACGATTTGAATGAGTATAATAAATATGCTCCAATAAGTGCGCCAATAATACCCGGCAGCAATAACTTGCGGAACAATTTGTTATTCACATTGCCCAACTTGTAATGAATCAGTCCCGTGCTTCCAGCTGTAAACACTTCCAGAATATGAACCACTATAATCGTAAAGGCCGGTGCTACTCCTGAAGATAATAACAGTGTAGTCGTAGTAACACCGTATGCCATGCCCAGAGTGCCATTAATTACTTCTGCGGTTAAACCAATTAATGCATATTTCCATTGTGATAGATCAATTTGCTCAATAAAACCACCTATAGTTTTAGGTGCTACATACACAGAGAGCAAATAACCCGTAATAAAAACTGCAAGCCCCAACAGTGAATAATAAACAAATCGTAGCTTCTTCAATCGCTTTTTCTTATCCTGGGCTTCCTTTGAAGAAAGGCTGAGTGTAATGTCATTTAACTGCCTCACCTTTTTAGCAAAGTCTCCACTAAGGTATGTCCTCAACTTTGAAAAATTTGTGATTACTCCGTCTATCTCCTCAGGAAAGTTCTCATCCAGGGTCTCTTTTATGCGCTTTGCCATTGTCGGGGATTTTCCATTGGTTGATACTGCAATTTTCACATTGCCCTTTTGTACGATTGATCCCAGGTAAAAATCACATTGCTCAGGGGTGTCAGCCACATTTGTAATTATCTTCCTTTTTGCAGCTTCCAGCCTTATATCCTTGCTTGTTTCCTTATTATTGACAGCCACTATCACAAAATCCTTCTCATTCAGATCCTCAACCCTAAACGGGCGCTGATGAATGGTTAGATTGCTATGTTCTTTTCCAATAGCGGTGATTTCTTCGGATATAGTTGTACCTACCAGAGTAATTTGTGTAGCAGGGCTGTTTTGCAATACGGCAGTTACTTTTTCAAGTGCCACCTTGCCGCCACCCACAATCAATACCCTGAACTTTTCAAGCTTAAGGAATACAGGAAATAATTTGTTTTCCGATGTTTTCATTACTCTTTTTAGTTTAATAGATGGTTAAGATTTGCAAGGTGTAATGGGAACCTGTTATGCAGTTTCACCACTTCGCCTATTACAATTACTGCCGGAGAAGCAATCCCTTTCCCTTTTGCTATTTCTTGAATAGAATTCACATCTCCAATTGCAATGTTCTCAGTTGGGAGTGTGCCATTCTGTATAATAGCTACACCTGTTTTGCCTTTGCCCGCATGCTTGAATATTTCAACTATCTGCGATAGTTTACTTACACCCATTAGTATTATTACCGTTGCATCAGTCTGTGCTGCTTTCTCTACATCTGCTGATATTTTACCGGAGCTGGTGGTACCTGTTATCACCCAAAAACTTTCACTGACTCCCCTATGCGTAACAGGTATCCCACTCAACCCGGGTACTCCCACTGAGCTTGATATTCCCGGCACAACAGCTGTTTCAATATCAAACAACTCCGCATATTTTATTTCTTCCAGTCCACGGCCAAACACGAAAGGATCTCCACCTTTCAAGCGTACCACGTGGCCATATTTATGCGTGTACTCGACTATCTTAGTATTAATCTGTGCTTGAGTGTAAGTATGATTATTACTACGTTTACCTACATATACTTTCAATGCTTGCTCAGGTGCATAGTCAAGTAATTCAGGGTTGACGAGCGCATCATATAATATTACATCTGCTTCGCTCAATGCTTTAATTCCTTTTAAGGTAATGAGTTCTGCATCACCAGGGCCAGCGCCCACTATAGTTAATTTCGGATATATTTTTGTTTTCATTATTTCTAAAGATTTTATACGGTTTGTAATTCTGCTTCCTGCTGACGGTATTCTTTCGCCCTAACAAAGAATGCTTTGGCGTAATCAAAATATTGTTCAGCAAATTCCTTTGAAGGTTCCCTCTGGTTTATCTGCAAGGCAAGTTCTTTAAAGGAAGTTTCTAATGCTATGTCACCTGTTTGAGTATAGTGCTTGTCAAAATCGTTGATGATTCCGTGCTGCGTATTTACATGTACCTGCTTATCTAACAACAATGCTTTAGCTGCACTTATTATTGCTGAATAACTATGGTATATGCTATCACTCCAGCTTTTGCCATCAAATGCTTCTGCACTCCACTCCAGTTTCTCTTCTGCTTCGTAAAGTAAAGTTGCAACCAGATCAATTATTACTGAAGCACATTCACCTACACCAATTGCAGTTTTAAATCTTTCTGCTTCACCCCAGTCAATATATTCTTCGTTCTTAAGGTCACTGTTATCGCCCAAGTATTTCAGTAACTGGTAGAAATAATCTTCTCCATTACGTTCGTAGTACGGGATAAATTTTTCATCCTTTTCAGCATTCAGTTTGTAGTCATCAAGCAATGTGCGTAATACCTCAGGTGCACGCTTGCTGGCAACTTTTATCACCTTGTCAGATATACGGCCTTTGCCATTACCCAGTGTTCCACCACCCAACAACACTTGCAAGGCCGGTACTACATGAGCACCTATTTTAAATGAACTGCCATGGAAACCTATCTGTGCAAGAGAATGTTGTCCGCATGAGTTCATGCAACCGCTTATTTTAATTTTAATATCTCGGTTATAAATAAGCTCAGGGTACTCTTCATATATCACACGCTCAAGTTCTTTAGCTACCTGTGTGCTATTAGATATACCTAAATTGCAAGTATCAGTCCCCGGGCAGGCGGTTATATCAGCCACCGAATCAAAACCCGGATTAGCCAATTGTAATTGCTTTAAGGCAATATAAAGCGGCACTAGAGCTCCTTCTCTTACAAAGCGCAATAAAAAGCCCTGGTTGACAGTGATACGAATATCATCGGCTGCATAAAGGCTAACTAAGTTGGCGAACTCTCTTGCTTTAGCAGTACTAATGTTACCTAACTGCACCTTAATATATACTCCGTAGAAGCCCTCTTGCTTTTGCTTAAAAGTATTTGTTGCAAGCCACCTTTTGTAAGACGCTTCATCTGCAGGCCTGAAGGTCGTATATAACTTTTGCTCAGGAACAATAGTCAAAGGAATATTCCTGTTGATGCTATACTCCTTATGAACAACTGCCTTTGTTTCCTCGTCCACTAGTTTTAAAAAATCAGCAAGCCCAATTTTATTTATTAGGAACTTAAGCCTTGCTTTATGGCGACTTATGCGCTCCCCATGCCTGTCGAATACACGCAGTGTAGCTTCGATAAATGGAATTACTCTATTCTCTGGCAAGAATTCAAATGCTGTTTGAGCAAGGAAGGGTTGTGCACCCAGTCCACCACCTAACAATACTTTAAACCCTCTTTCTTCAATTCCATTTTCAACTCTTAACTTAGGTATGAAGCCTAAATCATGTATATAAGAAAAGGCAGAATCTTCATCGCTGCTGGAGAAAGAAATTTTTATTTTACGTCCTAATTCTTGTCCGAAAGGCTTGCGTAAGAAATAACTGAATACAGCATGCGCATATGGAGTAACATCAAAAGGTTCGTTAGGATCGATCCCTGCCCTGCCTGACGCTGTTACATTGCGCACAGTATTTCCACAAGCTTCACGAATGGTAATATCGTCCTGTTCAAGCCTTGCCCATAATTCCGGTGTCCTGTCAAGGCTCACATAATGTATCTGCACATCCTGCCTAGTAGTAAGATGCAATAAACCAGTGGAAAATTCATCGCTAATATCTGATATGGCAATGAGCTGTTTAGGTGTTACTCTGCCATAGGGCAGCTTTATACGAATCATCTGAACGCCTGGCTGGCGTTGTCCATATATTCCACGAGCGAGACGTAAGCTGCGGAACTTCTGCTCAGGTATATTGCCCGACTTAAACTGCTGGATCTTTTTCTCCAGATCTATAATGTCCTTTTCTACTATCGGATTTTCTATTTCTGTTCTAAAACTTTTCATATATGTATTTTAAGAATTTGATTGTTGTATTTGTTTCATTAAAAAAGCCCTCCTGTTTTGCAGAAGGGCTTTTTGTTAACCTGCCTTGCTTTAACAAGACAACACTACATCCCTTCTACATCGCATTCGCATGTAGCACATACAGCCCCCTGTTGGTGTATGCACTTTTAATTTCTTATATGTTAATGCGTTGTTTATCATTTCGGCGACAAAACTATATTTATTTTATTTACAATAAACATAATATCTATAGATTTAGTAGATATTATAATTAAATACCTGATAATCAGCAAAATAATTTTGAAGGGTTTCTACTTGCTAATTATTTCCTTGGTAATTTTTTCTCCCACAGTTTCAGTTCATCATTGAATCTTGCCGATTCCAAATGATATCCCGGTGGGATTTCTTCCAAATTACTCCAGTATGTCGCAACTCTTGTACCCACCGGCATTAAATCCAGTTGCTCTCTTACGTAATTTGTATACTCCTTATGTTCCTTGTCGCCCGTTTCAATAGAATCATCTATGCGGCAAGTAACATCAATATGTTCGAGAAAGGGATTGAAGAAATAAAAAGCATCGAAGTCTTTAAAATCAATATCAGTAATATTAGAATGGATGAATTTGACATTGTTTAATTTATGTGACTTTACAATAGCCTTAGATATATGAACCAAGTCCTTGCGGTATTCCACTCCCGTAAAATGTCCTTCGGTGCAAGAAGCGCCAATCATGCAAAACTTCCCTACAGCAGAACCAATATCTAAAATTCTTTTATCGGGCCTATCTGCTAAAAAATGAGCAGCATGCCTTGCCACTTCTACAGGAGTCCAATTCCTCCTTGCGAAGTTGTAAAGCCGGTTAGGATATATCTTGTTGAATTCTTCATCTCCAACATTTGCCCGCATTTTTAAATACTCGAAAATCATATTACAAAACTAAATCATTTATTTATTTCTATACAGCAAATACAGGCTTGAAAATACATGATAACCAATTGGCAACCAGCCTACTTTTGAAGATAGTATAATAAAGTATACCTTTGCGTACTCAAATTAACAAATAATGGCTTTTATTGACATTATGTTAGAGCCTCCCGGATACGGATGGCAGGATGAAAAGGGGAACCTTATTAAGCCCACTAATGCTCAAATTCTAAAAGAGTTCTTTTACAGGCAGAATATTTTCCGCACAAAAAAGAACTGGATGAATTTTATGGGTTGGTTTGCAGTAATTTGCCTTATCCCCTTCTTTGTGATTTTTTGGGTTAAATATTGTACATGGCAGCTTTGTATTGTTGGCTTTGTATATAGTATGGTATTAATGGGTTCGCATGGTACTATATGGTATCATAGGTATGGTACCCACAGGGCTTATAGTTTTAAAAATAAATTCTGGCGCTTTATTACCCAGAACCTGGTTATAAAGGTTATCCCTGAAGAAATGTATATTGTTTCTCACCATGTGCATCATAGCAAATCGGACCAGCCCGGCGACCCATACAATGCAAATTGCGGATTCCTGTATTGCTTCCTTGCTGACACTAACCACCAGTCTATCGGGAAAAATTTAAGTGAAGAAGATTACAAACGTGTAGCTGCTTTAATCGACCATACGGGTGTTACACCAAATTCATACAAACAATACCAAAAGTGGGGAACGATAGCACATCCTGCACGCACCATTATACATACGCTCCTTAACTGGGCTTTTTGGTATGGAGCATTTTACCTGATTGGCGGTAATGCACTTGCCTGTGCCATATTCGGGTGGGCGGTAGTGTGGGCCATTGGTGTACGCACATTCAATTTTGAAGGACACGGAAAAGGAAAAGATAAACGCCAGAAAGGCATGGATTTTTGCTGGGATGATATGTCTATCAACCAATACTGGCCAGGCTATGTTGCTGGCGAATGGCATAATAATCACCATTTATTCCCGCGTAGTGCAAGAGCTGGCTTCCTGCCTTATCAGATTGACTTAGCATGGTGCTATGTTTACCTGATCAACCTTCTGGGTGGTATAAGCTCTTACAATAATTCCAAGGATGTATTTTACGAAAAATACTACCTGCCTTACCTAAAGGAAAAACAGGCTGCAAAGCAGGCTGAGAGGGTAAAAGAAGTAGCTTAAAGATTCTTAATTATTTTTTCTTCGCTAATCTGCTCCATGCATTTAAAATGCTTTTTAGGGCATGCATCATAACCTAATTTAGAGCAGGGACGGCATTTCAAGCCCTTTATTTCCATAATGTGCGAATTAGCACCTGGCATATAAGGATACATACCAAATTCAGGAATTGTATTACCCCAAATTGAGATTATATCTTTCTTAAAAGCAGAGGCAATATGCATTAAACCTGTATCATTCGTAATAATCTTCCTAGCTTGCTTTACCAATGATGCAGATTGATTTATTGAATACTTACCACAGGCATTAAATACATTTATTCCAATTGCTGCTTCTATTCGTTTAGCCTTTTCGACATCCTCTTTACCTCCTAGTAATACAATTGGCGAGTTTAATTTTTTGCAGAGGGATATAAGTTTGTGTTCAGGGAATTGCTTGGTAAAATGTCCTGCTCCTATTATAATCCCTATATATCCGTTGCGGTGCGATTCAGGCAAGCTATTAATATCTATTTCATCATTTACTGGGATAAAATAATCAAGTCCTTGTCCGTCATTTTTTACGTTAAGTGCCTTCACAGTCTCAAAATACCTATCAACAATATGAATATTTGGTAACCTATTAATCTTCAGGTTTACAATCAACCATTTTTCAATATTGAGTTTTGGGAAACTATAGGACCTTCTTCTTAGATCTTTTTTAACTTGTAAGGTTCGCAGGTTATGGTGCAGGTCGATTATATAGTCGTATTCCTCGCTGTGTAGCCTATCCATTATTTCCTTTACATCAGTCTCAATAGAATAGATTTTATCTATGTATGGGTTAGCCTCTAAAACCGGCAAAAAAACTTTCTTGGTAAGAAAATGAACCGTTGCACCGGGAAGCTGTTTCTTAATACACCTAATTATAGGACTTGTAAGTACTATATCTCCTATAGAACTGAACCGTATGACTAATACTTTGGGCAAAATGATTTTCTATTTATTATCAAAAATAACAGGAATCCTCTTCATAGGTTTATTTTACACTGCATTAAAAGCCTATTTTTGCTAACAGAAAAGCAATAAAGAATGTTTACAGGCATTATAGAAGAACTTGGAATGGTAAAAGATATTGCCAAAGAAAAAGGCAATTTGATTCTTACTGTTGAGGTGCCTTTTGCAGCAAAACTTAGATTAAATGAGAGTGTTGCCCATAATGGTGCATGCCTCTCTGTAATACCCTTCACCAAAAAAGCTTACAAAGTAATGGCTGTGCAAGAGACGTTGAGCAAAACTAATCTTGGCCATTTAAAAAAAGGTGATTGCATAAACCTGGAACGTTCGCTTCTTGCTAATGGAAGAATTGACGGGCATTTTGTGCTTGGCCATGTAGATGCAACCGTTACATGTTTATCAATAGAAAAGCTTGATGGTAGCCATATTTACACTTTTACCTTAAGCAAAAGCGACAGAAAATATATTGTCTCTAAAGGCTCTATTACATTAAATGGAGTAAGCCTTACCATCGCAAATCTTGATATTAATTGTTTCTCGGTGGCTATTATTCCCTACACCTTCGGACACACAAACTTTAAGAACCTGAAAGTAGATGATAAGGTAAATGTAGAATACGATGTACTTGGCAAGTATGTATTAGGAAGCCTTTCTAAAAAATAGCTTTCGCAATCCTTTTAACTGATTCCGACTTACCCATTGTATAAAAATGAATACAAGGT
>DATHOD010000073.1:0-9090 GCA_035485295.1 Bacteroidia bacterium | reverse complement strand
CAGTCCAGATCAATATCTTCTTCCACCGCAAGCACAGCTTATGAAGCATGTTTTTCAGGTACCTCATAGGTTCTTTTGCCAGATTGGCATTCTCTTATAACGGGTACTGTCAAGTCGTTTTGTCTCTATTTGTCCTGATGGCAAAATTGTATTCAAATAATTTATTGAGTCAATCGTAGAGGGCGTTTTAGGAGCCTTCTTGGCAGATTCTTTTATGATGTATGAAGAAATTTTACTTTCATTAAGAAATGATTGTGTCACGGGGCAAAGTTCTAATGAAGTATCAGTTTCTGATAATGGCCCAGCACATAATCCACCATACAATATAAGATGTGAAATGGGTTTAAGGGAGTCGTCAAGAAGTATATAGGTTAATGCCTCGTAATCATCTCCATTTATCCAGACAATAATTGGCGTGAATTTTCCAATTTTATTTTGCTTAGAAACAAAACGGGCAGATACTAACTTCATTATATAGTTACTGTCAATTCCACCAGTCCTTTGATAACCGTAATCAGCCATCATTATTGGGATAATGATTTTTAATTTTTGTGTGCTGTCAAGATAAATTAGTTTTTTAGTTTTAGTAGAATCAGAATAAAGAGAGTGGTAGTCTTTAGGGTCATAATAAAAGCTGCTTACTAACCGAGAGTTTTTGATATTTTTAAAAGCAAATAAACTATCCGGCAACGGAAAGGAATCTGAATTACTATTGACTTTTGAGATATCAGAATTGACTGAGTGATTAGCACAGCTCACAATAGAGAATACTATAAAAAGACTTACAAAAGTTCTCATGATATTATTTCTTTTCTACCACCTCTATATCCGACAAGTTCTATTCCACAACCACTGTACCACTGCCATTGTATGAGTGATAAGAACCATCATACATTGCATCGGCACCCACAGGGCCCATTATATATTTACCCTTTGCAACCACACGCACCAGGTAATAGAAATCATTTCCCTTGCCTTGCGATGCAGTAGTAAAGAATGTAATCCTGTCATCGCGTATATCCATAAAGTCAGGTGTGGAAGCTTCGGTTATCCACTTCATATCCCTTTCCGGATTAATGCGAGGGTTCTCAATTTCAAAGCATGCAGGAATAATATCGGTAATAGCTACATTCTCTACATTACGGTAGTCGAGTGATTCTATATGCACCTTAACTACCACCATTTGGTTTTGCTTCAAACTCATATTGGTGATAGGCGTACCACCCATTGCGTAGAAACTCTTGCGCACTTTCAGGTAGCTGTCATCTTCTTTGAATTGGTCACCGAGAGGGATACCATAGGTTTCGTAGTAGTAGTAAACATAACCCGAGCCGCTAGTTTTAATTTCTACTTTCCTATTCGCCACATCTTGATGTATAACTAGACTTACCTGGTCAGATGCAAGGTCACCGACTTTTGCACCATCAATATATACCGATGCAGAAGCAGTAGATTTTATAGCATTCTCAGAGAATTTGCCCAATGCAATCAGTGCAAAAGCATTTTCCTGCGTGGAATACCATTCGTCTTTCTTCAACTCGTCAGATATATGTCTTGCCAATATTGGTATCTGCGAATTGTTAGGCTGTGCCTGCAATAATGTAGCAAGTGAAATGGACTCATCGCGCATATAAGAATAGAAACTGCCAGAGAACGCACGTGTTGCCCTTTCACCTGAGAAGCCCTGTGGCAGCATTGCTGCAAACGCCCTCATGTCGCCCGTAAGAGCGTATGATGCAGCCAGCATATACTTACTGTCGAGCGTCATTAACTCTGTCTGCGTTTTGAAGTAGTTCATGGTTGGAATATTAGGATGCCCTGCAATTGCCAACACATATAATGAGTAGAAGACTTCTTCCGGAGCAATCAGTTTTTGTTGCAGTTTGCCGTTGTTGTCGTAATACCAGTAAGTATCAGTTTTCTTGGTATTCACCTGCCCGTTTATGTATTGGATAAGATTATCTACTACAGAATTGTCGACATCATAACCTGCCTTTTTAGCTTCAAGTAAGAAGTGACAAGCATAGATAGAACACCACCAGCTTTCATACATATCGCCCATGCCTGGCCAGTAAGAAAGACCCCCATCGTATTGCTGTGCGGAGTAAATCTTCTTAATAGCTGCATTAATAATATAGGTAGGATTGTAACGCTGGTTCTCTTCTTTTTGTCCGAGAGCTTTAACTAATGCATTGTAGTAAAGGACAGGGAATGCAGTAGAAACTGTTTGCTCCATACATCCATAAGGGTAGTTAAGCAACGAGCCAAGGTTCTTGTTGAACTGCACCAATGGAGATTTACTTACCAAAATATATCCCTTTGTAGTGTTGGCATATTTGGTTGTAAAGTTTATATCCTTTGTTTCTCCGCCTTGTGCCACGCCGCCGTCAGATACTTTTTCCATTGGCATTGCCGGGCGCACCGGAACTTCTTCATGGTCGGTAAATGTTTCACCATTAGCTTTTACAGATACATCAACTGTAGCAGGATTAACATTCGCTGTAGCATTCAACTGGAAGGTTACATCTTTTTCGGTATGCGCTGGTATATCAACCGATTCGCTATGTGAACCGCAAACCTGCAATGGTCCCGTTGTAGAAATATTTGCGACGGCGCTAACCTTTTTATTGGTGGTATTGCTAATGGCAACGTTAAGTGTATTCTGGTCATTAGGGCTAAGGAAACGAGGTAATGATGTAGACACTACCAATGGATCGGCGACTATGATATTATGGTCGCTGCTGCCAAATTTATTGTCTTTATAAGCAACTGCCATTACACGTAACGAGCCTGAGAATTGAGGAATATGGATCTTGTAAGAACATTCTCCGCTTGAACCAGTTTTCAATATGCCACTCCAGTATGCAAGTGTAACCACACGCTTGCCACCTGTAGGGTTGGTGCGTCCTTCCATTGCTTCACCACCCGCCATGCTCGACATATCTGCCATGAGTTCAGGTAATACACGAGGGTAAATATCGTAGGTGCTTACACCCAATGCACGTTTGCCGTAGAAGTAGGCGTAAGGGTCAGGAGTTTGGAAATTGGTTATTTGCAAAATACCTTCGTCAACCACGCCAATAGTTACTTCAGCATTTGGATCGGTCTTCACTTTTATAACCTGATCGGTTTGCGAACGGGAATTATCTACTGCACTAATTTGAACACTTAGCTTATTGCTAGGCTCTTCAACTTTAATAGGAATAAATCCGCGTGCAATGGTAAGCGGAATGGAATTGTCGCTCAGTTCACGTATTAAACTTGCACTAATGTATACACCGGGCAAGTAATCACCTTTGATAGGTATACTAAGGCTTGCCGCTTTATGGTCGGTGTGAACGAAATATTTTTCCTTTACATCGTTTTGTTCTACGGTAACAATAAGCTCACCTTCAAACGGACAAGTGAAGAGCATCTTCGCATCTTCGCCTGGTTTGTATGTTTCCTTATCTGCTTTTATCTGCACATTACCTTCCTTAGAAACCTGGAAGGAATTGAACTGAGTATTGCCGGAACCATAGGCCCAGAAATATTTCGATACATATGAATTGCAACTTGGGTCAGGTGATATACGTACTTCATAATCGCCAGATTCTTGCGGAGTGAAAGCAATATTCGATTCTTTACCCACTACGTCAAGATCCTTATAATATACGGTACGGGTTACTTCCTGCGATTCGTAGCGATATGAATTATATGTATTGGTAAGAACAGTTTCCCATGTATGCTTTATCACCTGCACGTATGCATGTGCTTTTGCAACTTCATCACCTTTCTTATCTACAGCAGCAAAATAAATAAACAGAGGACTGGTAGATGAAACCCATGAATCGAAATCTTTTATACCATAGAATACCTTTTGGGTATAAACTTTAAATTTTTGTTCCCTGTTCACCGGTCTTCCCGTTTCATCGAATACGGTAACAATGGCTTTACCGGTTAGCAAGCCCACGTTCTTCACTTCAGGCAGATCGTAGGTAATGTTTGCTGCGCCCTTATCGTCGGTTTGGCCTTCGTTGGTCATTTGCTCAAAGTTCACATCCTTAGGGCGGGTAATGTAAAAATTATAATCGCTGAACTTAGGTGCGTAGAACGATTCAAAATCTAAATCTAATGTCGATTGCCAGTTCTTGTTTGCAGCAGGCGGGCCAAATAATTCATTGGCTTGTACATTAATAGTTACAGGTTGTCCGGCATTGTATTCGGTAGCATCGCTGTTCACAGTTACCTTAATACGTTGCGGCATAAATTCTTCCACCATAAAGCTGTACGATTTCAGGAACACATCGTTACCTGAATACATTTCCACGTTGTAAGAACCCGTCATAGCGGCGGTAGGCACAAAGAAGGAAATAGCACATGAGCCCTGTTCGTCGAGCTTGCCTTTTATCTCCTGCAATTGTTTTCCGTTAGGCATGGTTATTTTGTATTTTACAGGAACATCCTTTGTAGTGTGCCAGTCAAATGTGCGGACAATGGTGTTAATGTTGATGGTGTCACCAGGACGGTAAAGGTCGCGGTTGCTATACATAAATGCATCGTAAGGAACATCTAGTGAAGGTTTGCCGCCAATATCGAACGGAGACATATTGATAGTGTTATCCTGCAAATTCATAAATGAGAAGTCATTGCCGCTGCTTGCAATAATGGCAGCTACATCGCTTCCCGGGTACTTTGATTTATCGTATTCGAATTTAGCAACACCATCTCCATCGGTAGTAGCGCTGTATATCTCCTGGTTGTTGTTACTCACAAAAGTTACTTTCACACCCGACATTTTAGTGGCATTCAATAATGAATGGCAGAACACATAAATTTCTTTTTCACCTTTCTTTACAATTAGGCCAATGTCCGATATTACAAGCAGTTTTCTGTCTTGCACCCAAGGTTTCTTTTTGTCTTGCACTTGCACCATGTATATACCTTTAAATGCACCATCGTATTTGAATTCAGAAAGGTCGATGTTCAGCAGTGAGGTCATGCCATTGGTCTGCAGGCTCGATGAATTAAATTCACGCGTTGCAATTACATCACCGAAAGATGCATCCGGTGCATAGTCGTATGAAGAATGGTAGCCACCATCATATCCTTCATCTTCACCATCGCCCGATTCATCACCCGATGATTGTGGGTCGTCATACCACTGGTATTGCTGGCCCCTTTTCAGGTATTGCAGAATGTTGTTCTTGTATATTTTGAAAATGGAGAATGTAACTTTAGGCACGCTTATAATCTGCACACCCAGGTTGCGGTTACCCTGCGAAGAAATGTAAATGCTGTTCTTGTCTTCAAAAGCAATATATGGAGGAGGAGTACCAAAGTGAATATCGGTTTTGTAATCTGTTTTCAATTCTATTCCAAAAATGTTTTTCAATTTGCCTGAAAGAGTGAGCGTATAATCTTTCTTGTTTGAAAAATCCCCATTGATAGTGAAACCATTCGAAAGCATTTTTATTTTGTAGTTCACCGTTGGTGACATGGATACAAATTGTTCAATGCCTTCTGCAACCACAGGTTGAGTAGTAGTAACAGTTATGTATGATTGTCCGTTTTCGAAAGTAGGTGTGGCGCTAATAATCTCAAACTGGTCCTTTGGTGGTATTTGCGACAGATTGGTAATTGGTTTGGTTGTGAGCTTTTCACTGCCCAGGCAACGCAATCCTGCATCAATATTAATATTCAATACACAAGGGTAGGTTTCACCATCCACCGGTTTGAATAAGAGTTTCACTTCTTTACCATCATCTGCCGATACAAGTTCAGGTTGTACAACAGTATTATTCTGTGTAAGTTTTAATTTTTGCATTACCGCTGCAGGCGCTACAGGGTAATTGAATACAAGCGTTACACCCACAAATACACCCAATGATGAGTTTGCATTTTTAAGTGTCCAGAAGGTTTCTACGTTATCCAATTTCAAATACGGCGTGTGAAACTCAATTGGCTTATCGTCAATAGACATGGACTTTTTAGTGTGTGATAAAAGCTTCTTGGTAAGCGTTACTTTGTAATCGGTATTATTTAAAAAGGCCTGTGAAGGAGAGAAGGAGAGCTGGTTTGCCGATACCCATTCATATACACCCGGCACAGCAGGTTTAAAATCGAGGTAGTGTGTGCTATCCCATTTATGCATATTCGAATCGGTAACAAGATCCTGTGAAAAGGTGAATACAATTGCTTGCTGCACCTGCACTTCGCCATTGCTAAAGTTTACTTCTTTTACTTTTAATTTTCCACCGTTACAAGCAGAAAATAATACCGCTGCACATATAGCTGCAAAAAGAAGAACCGAAATACGCTTCATGATAAATGATGATTTGAAATTATAGGATGAAATTGGAAACCCTAAAATAGCATTTATACCTGATATTCAAAGTTATTCCTTCTCCTTAAAGGAGAAGTACACAGGATGAGGTCGTGTCCCCGTCATTGCGAGGAGCAAAGCGACGTGGCAATCCCGTTTGCCCTCTCCGTTGCTCATTGATTGGCTAATTTGTATTTATTGGAATTCGCGATTGCTGCGCAATTCCTCTCCCAAGCGGGAGAGGCGTTACTTTTGTCATTCTGAACGAAGTGAAGAATCTATTCCAACTGTAGCCAGAACGGTGTTATTCCGACTTGTCTTCATAACTCTTTACTCCGCCTGCCTTTTAAAAATAGTACTTCCAGAAGGCGGAACTAGAAGGTCCAATTGAATAGTCGATAGTAAAAAATATAAATCCTACTAATGGCCGGTTGGGTATAGGAGAGGCAACCTGCGGAATGTGTTACAGTCCGAAAGGAGTTATGAATATTGGCAGCGCCTCTCCGGTCGAGGCTTCTGCCGAGAATACCTTCAAGCGGCCTTGATTTTTTAGTTCTTTTTTATCAAGAAAAAAGAACAAAGAAAAAGCATTCTTTTAAAAGAAATTTAGTGGTTACCCAGCACTATACCCAATACGTAAGGAGGGAGTTCGGGGTAGGGAGTAAGCACTTGTGCACCGCTTGTATTAGGAGCGGACTGGTTTGAGTTGTAGTTAGGGTTGAATACTTTAGAAAGACGATAGCTGAAGTATAAGGATACTCCACGTTGCTTGCCAAACCTGAAGGTAAGGCCATAATTGGTACTATTGGTAAACGATAGCGGACTGTTAATGGTTTTTGTCGTAGTAGAATTCGGGTTACCCACATTATTAGAATTATCCCAGGTTACATCTTTGGTATCGAAGGCCCAGTCGAGGTAAAAGCCGGCATCGAGGAATACAGAACCCATATATATACGGTCAAATACAAGTCCACCAAAGTTGTTGAAGGCTATCTTCTCGCTCTGGTGCTGTGCATTGGTAGGCAATACCTTGGTAGAATCTTGCTTTAAGTAAAAGTCAGTTGATTTATAGTAAATATCTAAGCCAAGGCCATCGTATTTGCAGAATTTATAGCCCATGCCAAAGCCCACAATAAACTCCCTTGAACTTCCCAGCTTAACTGTAGAACCCGTTTGCTGAGGGCCCAATACAAAGCCTAGGCCAACAAAACCATCGGTCATTTTATGGTCGAAATGCTTACCGGTGTCGGGCTTGGTTTTCATGATAGATGCATAACTGTCCTGTGCCTTAAGCGATACAGATGAAATCAATAAAAGACCGGCTATATAATGTGTTAGTTTCATGGGTTGTGTTTAATCTGGGACAAATATAAGTTTTTCAAGCGGCATGATTATAATGGGTATTATATCAGTTTCAAATCTCAGTGTACCTCTTCCTATTGCTCCGGTATTTCTCTGTGCAACGATTTTTGTTACACAGAGGTGCACAAAGAAGCACAGAGAGCCACAGAGTAAGGAAATACAATAGATGATATTACTACCTAATGATTTACTAACTTTGGTGTAAATACTAATATATGGCGAGTTTAGACAAAGAACCTACGGTACCCAAAGACAGTTTTGATAAAAAGAAAACCGAAGCCGAAACCGATGGGTTTAAAGATCAATTGTTCGACCTGCAGAATACATTATTTGCTGAAAAGAAGCATAGCCTGCTTGTTATACTGGCAGGACTGGATGCGTCAGGCAAGGATGGTACAGTTAGCCACGTATTTTCAAGTATGAACCCAATGGGTGTAAATGTGAAAGCATTTAAGGCACCCACTGAGGAGGAGCAGGAGCACGATTTTTTATGGAGGGTGCATCCTCATGTTCCTGCTAAGGGCATGATACAAATTTTTAACCGATCACATTACGAAGATATTCTTGTACCCACCGTGCATAAGACCTTCGACAAGGATATAATTGAAAGGCGTTACGATATTATAAATGCATTTGAGCAAAGCCTTGTAGACGAAGGAACTGTTATACTCAAGTTCTTTTTAAATGTGTCGAAGGAAGAGCAAAAGGAACGTATTAAAGACAGGTTGACTGTTGCCCGTAAGAAATGGAAGTATGATCCCGCTGATAAAACTGAATCGGAGTTCCGTGACGATTACCTTAAAGTATATGATAAGATATTTGAGCGTTGCAGCCCTAAACTACCCTGGATAATCGTTCCAGCCGATAAAAAGTGGTACCGCAATTATATAGTTGCTAAAACTATGGTCGATACCTTGAAGGCTTTGAAGATGAAGTATCCTTCTTAAATAAACTTATTTGATTTCGTTTAAACTTTAGTTCTTATTTGTTGTTATAGAGATTTATTATTTCTCCGAATTGGTATTGACAGCAATATTCAAATTTCATACCACTGATATATTTAGGAGAAGTATGGCAATTGGGACAGACAAGTCGTTCGATCCTTTTAGTTGCTTCAAGACTTAGGGCTAGTTTATCTCTTCCTTCGGAAGTGTCATCAAGATTAATAATGTGATCCATATTATAGGTTAAAAGTGGATAAATTGTTGATAACAAATATAGCTAAAAAGGCGGGAAAAACCAAGTTGTTTCATACATTTATGGAAACAAAAATCAAATAATTATGATGTTCGGATGGGGCACTAATGCCAAAGGTTCACAGATAATCAAAAGGAAACTTTTTGATAAGAAATTAAAGCAGCTTGAAAGCTATAGAGGGGAAGAACACAGATACACTCAATTCCCATTAAAGTATCACATTGATA
>DATHOD010000072.1:0-3557 GCA_035485295.1 Bacteroidia bacterium | reverse complement strand
GTTTTATCTGCGCTCATCCCGACCATCGTATAGTAATGAACCTTCCGGCAGGTTATAATGTAGATTTTTCAGACCCTTTGATTAATAATATTACCCACCGACTAACAAATTATGTGTACCTTACATCGGGTGTCTGTACTTGTCCCGAAGATTCCATATTTCCAATAGTTACTCAATTTACAAAAGGTTGCGATACTAATCAGGCTATAATTGATTTTGGGCTATTACCGAAGTGTAATTGCTCAATTGATTATACTACTTATAACATTTCCTGTTTCACAATACCAATTTCCCTTAATTGTAATTCCTGTACAAGCAGCAGTAGGGGCTGGGATAATATCACATACTCGCTCGATTATTATTGTGATACGGTAACTTGTCTTAGCTGCGCAAGTCAAATTACCTGTGCTTCTAATGTCGCTTTTCATCATTGTTCAGGTGGTTGTGATACCAGCGGCAATGATTTTAATGCCAATCAACCATTTGTATTCAGAAGGCAAACGCTGGGATGGTTAGATACGCTCCCAGCAAAGTATTATGATGATTGCAACAATCCTGTGCTACCTGTATATAATGTTGATTCAGTTGCAAGTGTTGATACTTTGATTCGTCTTGACCGTGCCTATCCGGGGGATGAAATATTGGCAGCCGAAACAGGTTCACTTAGCAAACCTTTTGGTTACTTTGACACCATTATATTTCAGGTAAATTACACCGACCATTATTGGGCGGGAGGTTCTTACGGCGCACCAAACATTTTTATCTTTGATAGTACATTAAGTTCCATTACTGTAACCTCCGCAAATGCCGTTACAGCAGTAATATCATATCCTAACCTGCAACATATTGACCAAGTTTTGCCGGATGGAAAAGTGCAAATGAATTTTATTTTTTCTGCTGATTCAAACGTAAATACTGCATTAAAAGGCATGAAAGCTCCTTATACTTTTTCTTCTCGGATATATTTGGTGGCTAAAACAAGACCCATCCTTTCAGGTTTCAGCTTCTTCAAATATGCAGGTGCTTATCCGGTAAGTGACCTGCAAGCCTCGTACAGGGGAACGGATTATAATAACTACCATGATACTGACAATAGCTGCGATCCCTGGACTGCAAACTTTACCATGCTTCAACCGGGATATTCAGTATCCGTTTTTGGGAATGGTTCACGAGCTGATGGTTACTTTGCAGCCTGTAACCAATTGTATGAAGAACTACGGGTGGAAAGCAGTCCGGCACTATATCCCAATGATGATTTCCCTTATGAATATAGACCCTTCTTAACCCAAGATTCAAATTTTACTCTGATTTGTCCGGCAGGTTATACATTTGATTCAGCCTATTTCACAATGGTACAGGATGTGTATAATGCAAGTGGCCCAAATAAATTTACGCTTGCCGATTCCCTTAAAACCTATAATTACAGGATTACTCCTACTACTATAAGTATAACGGGCGATACGTTAACATACAACGGCCCAAATCATGGCTGTTTTCCTAATTTAGATTGCAAGACTTTTGGGGTTGGCTATTGGAATTATTATGAGCTTTTCTCTTATTTCACACCTAAATGTAGTGCGCCCGATACCACCTATTTTACATCATTAACAGGATATACAACTTCCGTACAACAAGGCAACCCATTTTATCAAAATCATTTTAATAGTCCCCATACAGACCAAATAATAAGAGTAACGCCTACATTCTCCTGCGCTGTTGCAAGTACTGAGAATCTTTGCACCGATACTGTTTCGTTTATTCTAACGCTTGGCAATCTTAGCCTTAATGTTAACTCTCCTTATGCGTGGATTGCGCTGGAGCAAACTAATAGTATTGACCCTCCGGTTACCTTTGTGAGTGTTGAAAATGCGAATTATTACGATACTTATGGAAGCGGCAATATGTTCATCATGCTTGATTCTATTAACGCTTCAACTTCCCGCCAAATAAAAGTTACTGTAATGGTTGATACCACCCTTGGCTATGGATGTGTTAATTCTATTACCCATTATCCTATAAATATTGTCTATGGCAACGTTTGTACCAATTCACCTTCTATAACGCAACCTGATACCCTTTTGGGTTGTCAATTGGGTAGTGTTGAATTCACGTTCGACCTATTTCCCTCAAAACTTAGCCTTTCCCAAACTGATTCTACATTTGTTGATACACTCTTTTGTGGGAATTCTTTGAAATATACATTTGAGATGAGTAATGCAGATTATAATACGCTTTATAATCCTACATTCTTTGCCAATCTTCCTTCAGGAGTAGGGCTTGATTCGGTAATTTTCAAATACCCGAATTTCATAACAGGGACTTATGACACGCTTTATCACGATGATAATGCACATACCACAGGGAATTTGGTTTGGAATTTCAGCCATGATGCACTCGGCATTACAAGAGGATTCCCCGGATTTTGCAATGCTTCCGATAGCAATGACAATGTTTTAATAAATATTTACTTGCATACAAATTGTAACTTTAATAATACAATTACCCCAATTACATTCTTCTCTACTGGTATTTCTCCGTGTGGTGCTGTTATATATTCTGATACTGTCTCTGATAAACCTGTTATACCAAGTTCAAACTGCCCTTCTTTAACAATGAACTCAACGAACGATTCATGTTTTGGTGGTAACACAGCATTTGCAATTGCAATTGTTTCAGGCGGTAGACTTCCGTACACTTATTTGTGGTTACCCGTTAGTTTAACAACCGATACAATAACCGGATTAAGTGCGGGAACATACACGGTAACTGTTACAGACAATAAAGGATGTATGGTAGTGGATTCCGTTACTATCACCCAGCCCCCAATAATAACCGCTACTATCCAATCCTTCCCGATGCCTTGCGATACAAGCGGAACATTAGCCGTATATGCAAGCGGAGGTACGCCACCCTTTAATTATTTATGGAGCAACTCTCAAACCACCGATACTATTACAGGGCTTAGTGCAGGGGTTTATAGTGTAACAATAACTGATAAAAATAACTGCACACTTACAATAACCGATACCCTTCAACTAACAGGATTATCCGTTTCAATTATTACCAGCCCCTACATTTGTTATTTTGATAGTGCTTTTGCAATAGCCAAAATTTCTAATGGAGTTCCTCCCTATGTATATTCATGGAGCAACGGTTCGACTTCTTCTTCTACCTACTTGCTACAAGGTAGCTATACTGTGATTGTTTCTGATTCTTCGGGCTGTACTGCAACCAAAACGGTTACTATTACCAAAGATACTTTGCCAATTATTACAGGCTCTTTGTACGCCTGTGGAAATGATACTTTTACCTATATCGTTTCTAACCCTGTACCTAATGCGACCTTTAACTGGACTGCTGTTGGAGGTTCTATTATTTCAGCATCTATAACAGGCGATACTGTATCGTCTTACTTTACAAGTGGAGGCGGCAGTATAATAGTAAATGAAACTATAATGTTCCCTGATGGCGGTGGATGCACGATGTCCGACACATTTAATATCAGGGCTTGCTGTTCCTTTGATTCGGCTTATGATACTATCATATATAACGGAAGA
>DATHOD010000071.1:0-8656 GCA_035485295.1 Bacteroidia bacterium | reverse complement strand
TGTTGTAAGTAGCACTCAACTTGGCTGCCCCGATGCTTGCGCTGCCATGATGCCAAATGGAATTATCCTTTGCGATTTTTCACCGGCAGGTACTTATAATACACCAACTTATTTCTACGAGTACGATTACACAACCAATAAATTTACGCAAGTATCCGTGCCGGGTGGGGGCACTTCAATCAATACTTCAGCATTCGCTACTAATATGCTCGATTTGCCTGATGGTACCGTATTGTTTGCAGACCAGGGCGACAATGACTATTATCAATATACCCCTAAAGGTTCTCCGTTGGCTTCAGGCAAGCCTGTAATAAACAGTATTATTGAAGAATGCCCTACGTTTATGATCACGGGTAAATTGTTTAACGGTATTTCGGAAGGTGCAGGATATGGAGATGACTGGCAATGTGCAACCAACTATCCTATTGTACGCTTAACAAATGGGACTAATGTATACTATGCTAAAACCACAAACTGGAATAGAATAGGAGCTGTAATGACAGACAGCCTTATGGATACTGCATATTTTACAATTCCAACTATGCCGGCAGGAACTTATTCTGTTGTAGTTGTTGCTAATGGTATTCCTTCTAGTCCGCACTCTTTAACATTACCATGCGTGACCACTTATGTAGATCAGGTGGAGTTGCCAGGCACAAATTATATTACTGTGTACCCTAATCCGGGTAATGGAATCTTTAGTATAGAATCTTCAATACCAATTGATAAGAGTATTATATGTGTATATAATACACTTGGCCAGGAATTAATGCAGCAGAAAATGAATGGTTCATTAAACACTCTTGACCTAAGTGGTCAGCCAGCAGGTGTTTATTTATATCATGTACTATCTGAACAAGGAGAATTACTGGGCAAAGGCAAGTTTGTCATTAAGAAATAAGTAAAGCCAGGTATTATTATCCCTGTCCTTTAAATAGGGCAGGGATTTTTTTATCTGTTAAATTAATTTCAAGCGCTTATTACCCTTCATTGTACCTTCATTTGGCACCTTTACATTTGTATCGTAAACGCTTAAACATAATTGCACTATTGAATTAATAGGTCAATTAGTTTTCTTCGCTGGGAAAGCCCTGCAGAAATGCAGGGCTTTTGTTTTTATGAACCGAGCCACAGTTAAACGGTTTAGGGTGTTTATAAGTTTGGTATTCGAAAATTTGGAAATCGAGACGATAATTCATACGTTTGCTCTATAAAACATCCCTGAACGTATGAAAAAACTTACTTTTTTTGTTGTTGCGATGGCAGGCTCAGTAATGCTTGCTGCACAAACAACAGATCCTAACCAATCCGGTTCTACTTATGTATTGAATACCGGATTTTATGAAACTATCCCTGTAAAGGATATGCCTCTTCAAACAGATGAAGATAGGGCTAATGGTGCCGCTCACCACGAAATGCTTGAGGCAAGGAGAGAAATGAATCGTCCTCAGCATCCGTTAAACAATGCCAATATACACCAGGAAACTCAACCTGATCCTGTAGTTCAGTCAACAGATGGAGTTAAAACATTATCAGCTCCTATTGTGAATTTTGATGGGGGCAGTGATAATTCATATTGCCCTAATGACCCTAATGGTGCAGTGGGTGCCACCCAATATGTACAAATGTACAATTCAGCCTATAGCGTATATAGCAAGACAGGAACCCTGCTTAAAGGGCCTGTTGACTTAAAAACTATTTTTACCAATATCCCTAATGACGACGGAGACCCTGTAGTGCTTTATGATAAGTTTGCCGACAGGTGGTTCTTATCAGAATTCCAGGTTAGCAAAGCCCCTTGTGGTTTTTCAATTGCTATTTCTAAAACAGGTGATGCTACAGGTGCATACTACGTATACAACTTTTCAAATGCAGCTTGGACCACCAATAATTACCCAGATTACCTGAAGTTTTCAATGTGGACAGATGGGTATTATATGACCGCTAATTTGGATCCTCAGCAAATAATGGTGCTCGACAGAGCAAGAATGCTGGCAGGTAAAACTTCTGCGGGAATGATAATAACCAATTACACACTTACTCCCACTTATTTTGGTGGTAATAATAGCTTGTGGAATAACGCTAAAATAATGGATTGCGATGCTTCAGCATTACCGCCCTATGGCACACCCAATTATTTGATCTTTTTCCAAAACACCAATTCCGGAGGTCATTCTGATGAGATTATCATTGATAAGCTGGTTCATGATACAACGGCTAAAACACTTACAATAAGCAGGTGGGATTCATTACCTACAGCTTCTTTTAATGCCTTCTTTAATAATAATAACGGTATTAACTTTAACACACTTGCCCAGCCGGGAGTTAAGTCATACTCATCAAAAGCTGTTGATGCACTAGATGGAAGTTTCAATTTCAGGGTGCCGTTCCTTATGTTTACAGGGTATAATTCAGTTGTACTTTCAAATACTGTAAATACCGGGAAATGTGTAGCAGGTATAAGATGGTATGAATTAAGGCAGAACACGAGTACCATGCATTTCACTATTAACCAGCAAGCCACTTATGAACCTACTGCCGGTGCAAACCGCTGGAATGGAAGTATCGCAATGGATCAGGATGGAGACATAGCATTGGCGTATTGTATGGATGATAGTGTTAGTACTTATCCGTGTATACGTTATACAGGCCGTATGGCTGCCGATCCATTAAGCACAATGACAGGTACAGAAACAACTGCCGTTGCAGGTACAACTGCAGCAATAAATTGTGGTAACCGTTGGGGCGATTATTCCGATATGACCCTTGATACTGATGGTGTTACTTTTTGGCATTGCAATGAATACGATAAAGGTGGCAACCCTGCCAACCGTATATTCTCATTCAGGTTAACAACTCCTACCGGTATTAATAACCCAATTGATAATGCTGAATTTAAGGTATACCAATCAGGTAGCTTTATTAATGTAATTGCAAACAAATTACCTTCAGACGATGCTGTACAAGTTGATATGTTTGATGTTATTGGAAAGCAATTATCTACCAGGCAAGTAACCCCGGCTTCGGGAAATATACAAACCCAGATAAATGTAAATAGCCTGGCAAAGGGTATATATTTTGTACGTATTGGTAACATAAATTACCAAAGAGTATTTAAGTTGCAAGTGAATTAACAGGCTCTTTATAATATTAAATGCCCCTTTTGTTTTATAGCAGAAGGGGTATTTTTTTGCACATACCAGCAAATATGGAAATGACCAAAAAAATGCATAGCTTTGTATGAGAATCTAACAATTTCATGAAAAAAATAACGCTTGCTACATTAGCTTTAAGTGCTGCAACTTTAGTTTCTGCACAAAGTAATAATCCTTCTTCTAACTACATCCCTTGCTCGGGATTTAGTATAAGCATTCCTGTAAGGGATATGCGTGACCAAACAGAGGCTCAACGTGAAGCTGCCGCATTACACCACGATGAGATAGAAGCAAACAGGGAAGCGATTAAGGCGGCAATACTTAGTAAGAGATTTTCACGTTTTGTAAAAGCAAAAGAAGAAACTGATCCTGCGGTTCAGGCAACTGATGGAGTAAAAACATTAACTGCACCCATTATAAATGTTGATGGACAAACCATGAGCAGTGGCTGTCCTCCTGATCCTGATGGTGCCGTGGGCTCTACACAATATGTGCAGGCTATCAATTCATCGTATCAGGTTTTTAATAAATCGGGTGCTGCCCTTACAGGCGTAAAAGACCTTGTTACTCTATTCCCGGGCAGTTCAGATGATGGAGACCCGATAGTGCTTTACGATAAGTTTGCTGACCGCTGGTTTATAGCTGAATTTGAAATATCTAAGTCTCCGGTTGAATTATTGGTGGCTATATCAAAAACTAATGATGCTACAGGCGCGTTTTACATATATAAGTTTACTAACCCGGGATGGTCGGGAAGCAACTTCCCTGATTACCCAAAGTATTCTATCTGGAGTGATGGGTATTATGTAACTAACCAATGGCCGTTAACCGGGTCAGGTGCGCAAATTGGAGTAATGGACAGGGCCAGGATGCTTGCAGGTAAATCTTCTGCTGGTATAGTTTATACAACAGCACCAACACCACCGGACTATTTTGGAGGTAACAACAGTCTGTTTTGTTCCGCCAAAACGCTCGATTGCGATGCTTCGGCAATACCACCGTATGGTACACCGACTTATATGGCGTTTTTCGAGAACACGAATTCAGGCGGTTACAGTGACGAGATAGTACTTTATAAAATGGTACATGATACAGGATTAAAAACACTTACCATTACTAAATCAGATTCGCTGGCGCCACTTGCATTCAACGCATACTTTACCGGCGGAACCGAACAGGAGATAACACAACCTGGTTTGGCCAATAGCCTTGATGCATTAGATGGCACATTCAACTTCAGGGTTCCTTTTATGTCGTTTACAGGGTATAACTCTATAGTACTTTGCAATACAGTAAATACAGGTGGTTTGGTTGCAGGCATTCGTTGGTATGAATTAAGGCAGTCTGGTGCAGGCGCACCATGGAGCATTTATCAGCAGGGCACATACGCTCCTTCCGATGGTTCAAGCCGTTGGAACGGAAGTATTGGTATGGATCAGGATGGTGATATTGGTTTGCAATATTCAGTTTCGAGTGGTTCTGTTTACCCGAGTATACGTTATACCGGCCGTATGGCAAGTGACCCATTAGGAACAATGACCGGCACAGAAACAACAGTTGTAACCGGAAGCACTACAGCAGTGAACTGCGGTAACCGCTGGGGCGATTATTCTGAGACAACACTTGACCCAAGTGACAATGTTACCTTCTGGAACACGAATGAATACGATAGAGGAGGAGCAGAGGCTACCAGGATATTTTCATTTGAACTTACGAGCCCTAAGGGAATTCAAAACCTTATTGACCTGTCAGAGTTTAAAGTATACCAAACAGGTAATGACTTAAATGTGATAGCAAGTAAATTACCTTCTGACGATCAGGTACAGGTTGATATGTTTGACATTGTGGGTAAACAATTATCTACTCAATATGTTAAACCAACTGCAGGTAATTTGCAAATACAGATCAATGTAAGCAGCTTACCTAAGGCTATGTACTTTGTAAGAGTTGGTAATATTAATTACCAAAGGGTATTTAAAGTTGAACTAAATTAAAGTATGAAGTACCTATTAATCAGTATTGCATTACTATTATCGGGCATTGGTAAATCTCAAACCGCAGATACTGCAAGTCAAAAAAAAGATACAGTAAAAGCAGTTAAGCACACTTTAGAAGGAATAGTTTCGCATAAGTATAAAGAATGCGGAACAGTTATACTGGTATATAATAAACAGCGCCACGATACTACCATATTAATACCTATGGGTTCTTCGCTAAAAGATTATGATATAGATGGTCTGGTAATAACTTTTCAGTCTCGTCATTTAATGATACATAACCCCAAAGGTTGTGTAAGGGGAAGCCCGGTAATAGTCTATGACGTGGCTAAGAAAGAGACACCGAAAAAAGCCAAAAAGAAAAAGCAGACCATTGCCAAATAAGCCCGAAGAAATTTGATATTGTTGCAAAAAAGGCATAGCATTGTAGGGTAAAACTGACAGCATGAAAAGAATTACTGCTTGCCTTTTTGCAGCCTCCATTTTTATATCGATAAGTGTTTCTGCCCAAGATTGGGTTGGCATGATGCATAACCCAAGTGTGAATGTTCACGACGTACAGGCTGCATTTTACAAATGGCATGAAACCCACAAGACCAAAAACGATAAAAGTGCCGGCGATTTAAAAAGAGGAAGGGGAGAAGAGGAAAATTATGAATTATTTAAACGATGGGAACATAGAATGGTGGTGCGGACATTCCCAAGTGGTAACCGTCCCGATCCTATTGAAATAGCAAAAGAATATAAAGATTTTCTCAGTTCATCTCATAAAGATAAAGCCTCACACAAAGCATTGGCTACACCGGCATGGGTATACGTAGGGAATACTGATGTGCCTACATATGGTGGTGATGGAAGGGTAAACAGGGTACATTTTTACCCGGGCAACACCAATACCATTTATGCATGTTCACCGGCAGGTGGCCTTTGGGTATCAACCGATGGCGGCAATACATGGTCAACTAATACTGACCAACTGGGTGATTTAGGGTTAGGTGATCTGGCTATTAATCCGCTTAAGCCAACTGTAATGTATCTGGGCACTGGTGACAATGATGCGGGAGGTGACCTTGAGCCTTCTACAATTGGTGTGCTTCGCTCGAGCGATGGAGGCAATACATGGAATGCCACTGGCATGTCATTCACTTTGCAGGTTAGCGGGCCACAATACTATGTGATTAACCAGCTTATTTTTAATCCTGCTGATACAGGAACTTTATTTGCTGCAACATCCTTTGGGCTTTTCTATACACAGAAAGATGGAAAGAACTGGAACAAGGTGCTTACTGATAATATAAAGGACTTAGAGTTTGAGCCTTTCCATAGTTCCACGGTATATGCGGCTTCTAATGCCGGTATATTTTATCGTTCAATTGATAGTGGAAAGACTTTTATTCGCGTTATATCTGGTTTACCGGCTCATGGAATGCAGCGTATGGCCATTGGTACAACTGTTGCCGATTCAAATGTGGTTTACCTTTTGACTGTTGATTCTGCCAATTATGGTTTTTACGGGTTATATCGTTCTACTGACAGGGGGCAGACATTCAGCCCAAGATCGGTGCGTTCAACCGGTGCACCTAATTTATTAGGCTGGTCGAATACAGGCTCCGATTCTTCAGGCCAGGCATGGTACAACCTTGTAATAAAAGTTTCTCCTACATATTCTGATTCAGTGCTTGTTGCAGGCTCATGGTTGTGGTCATCAGCCGATGGAGGTGCTACATGGACATTCAATAATAACTTTTACAATAATGTGCATATAGATATTCATAGTATCAACTTCTTCCCTGGCAGCAGTTCGTCTTTCCTTTTGTCTTCCGATGGTGGTGTGTTTAAAACCACTGATGGGGGTATTACATGGACCGACCTGAGCAATAACCTTGCCATTGGCGAACAATATTGTATTGGCGCTTCGGCCGATAATCCTTCATTATGGATAACAGGCTGGCAGGATAATGGCAGCAGTATTTCTGTTCCGTACTGGCAGTCGGTATATGGCGGCGATGGTATGACATGTTTCATTGATTATACAAGCGATAATAATTTATTTGCATCTTATGAAAATGGCGCACTGGCAGCATCGTTTGATGGTGGCTTTTCATGGTATCCCGCAAATAACGGCATAACTGAAACTGGCGATTGGAATACGCCCTGGTTACAGGATCCTCAGCAGCCTAACAATCTTTTTGCAGGCTACCAGAATGTTTGGGAGTCTTATAACCAGGGTAGTTCATGGACACAATTAAGCACATGGGGAACATATTATATAAATGCACTTGCTGTTGCACCTTCTAACGATCAGTATATATATGCATCGGAATATTTTAAATTATATGGAACTACTGATGGTGGCACTATATGGAATGATATCACAGGCACACTCCCTGTGGCTTATGCATATATATCGGGCATAGCAGTTGATCCTAATAATCCATCACGTCTCTGGGTTTCTTTTTCCGGGTGGGATGGGTCGTTTAAGGTATTTAAATCAATTAATGGTGGTTCTTCCTGGGCCAATGTTTCATCAGGCTTGCCTAATCTTCCTGTGAATTGTATAGTATACCAGGCGGGTACGGCAGATGGTATTTATGTTGGGACTGATATGGGTGTGTATTACAGGGATAATAATATAGGTGCCTGGATACCTTACAATAATGGGTTGCCTAATGTAGAAGTAGATAATCTTCAGGTATATGCACCGGGTAATTTTCTGGTAGCTGCAACATTTGGCAGAGGTACATGGCAGGTACCAACGTATGTTGGGGTAGGTATTAATGAAGTGTCGTTTACTAATTCTGTTAAGGTGTATCCAAGCCCTGCGCATGGAAGCGTGAATGTGGCATTCGAAGGGCCGGCAGGAGAATATGAAATAAACCTGGTTAATGTATTAGGCCAAAAAGTACTATCCAGAAACCTAAAAACATCGGGCCAATATAATGGCACCATTGACCTTTCGGGCTATACAAGTGGTGTATATATGGTATCCATATCAGGTGCAAATACAAAAACAGTTAAGAAAATAGTTGTGTATTGATTGCTGCATTTGCCAATGTTACAGGCTATTTGGTGGTAATTTGTTAATAATTATTGGTCTCCTCAAAATGTAGTTTTATAAGTGGCTAAATATTGCTTGTCTTAATAAATTAGCTTAAAACCTGTAATTTGTTAATAATCAGCACAAATTAGCTTCCACGGGTTTGGAAAAGAATACTGCTTATCATATGTTTGCCAGGATAATAAATAGAATAGTTATGTTACAATCAGGTAAATTATTAACAAGCATTCATTCGCACATACTCAGCAAGGCTGTTGAGATGCATGAATGCTATGCTGAGCATAGCATTCGGTATGTTTGTAACCTTTTTATAGTAAATTACGTATTAGGGGTAGCCGATTGTAGAAGAGCAGGGGACATACGTATTAGCGGTAAAACAAGAACATCATATTAATATTGCCTGGCGAAAAAGGGATAAATACCCATTCTGCCGGCTGACATTGTTT
>DATHOD010000070.1:0-6500 GCA_035485295.1 Bacteroidia bacterium | reverse complement strand
CAAGTATACGGTTGGTGTATGGGTTGGAAACTTCAACGATGCAGAGGCACCGGAACTAAGCGGCTCAAGTTGTGCGGTGCCATTAATGACACAGGTATTCAATACCCTGAGCGATTACAACGATTACAACTGGCTGAAATTCCCTCCACGCCTGGGCATACGCTGGGTATGTTCTGAAACCGGTAAATTGCCAAACACATGGTGCACCAACCAGGTTAGTGATTATTATATCCCCGATGTTTCTCCTTCTACCACATGCGACCACATGCAGAAAGTGTATACCGATGCTGCCGGAAAAATATCCTATTGCCGCAGTTGCTTACCCAAGGCTGGTTATGTAGAAAAACTATATCCGAGCTATCCACCGGAGATGATTTCTTATTTCGAACTCTACCACATACCTTATAAAAAAGTACCTGAGCATAATCCTGAATGCCCTAGGGTTTACCAGGATAAATCACTTGCTATACAATCACCTGTAAATGGTATGGAATATATTTTAATGAAGAACGAGAGCCATAAAATAATGCTCAAGTGCAATGCCATGAACGATGTAAGTATTATCTACTGGTATGTGAATGATCATTACCTGGGAAAATCAAAACCGGAGGAATCAATGTTCTTTACACCCGATGCGGGCAGCGTAAAAATATCGTGTACAGACGATAAGGGCAGAACAGCCAATGTGAAAATATCTGTCAGGCAGATATAATATTTTAATTAGTAAGAGCAAAAATCTTCCAGCCAGATTTTGTCTTTCTTAAAACATAAACATACCATCCGAAACGTCCCATAGGTTTTATATAGTCACCATCCTTAGTCATATTTCCAAAAACAAGAAAATCATTAGCAGTATAATATTTAGGCATATAACCCATTAAACGGAGATAAAATCCATTATCCTTTAAATCCATGTACCATTTTTTATCTTTAGCTCTTAATGCTGCAGTATCGAGGAATTCCTTTTCATTTAATACTTTAATATCTACTTGGTTTATATAATTAGTATATAAAGTATCTGGGTTGCCTCGAAAATCTTCTTTTATTTTACCACACATCTCACTAATTTCCTTCAATATTGGCCCACTTAGTAATATAGTATCAAGATCTGATGGCTTATATTGTCTTACTCGACTTGAAGGAAGCATAGGTATCAAGATCTTAATTGAATCATTAAAATAACTGAAAAATTTATCGCAATCCTTTTTCATCAAAGTTTTCATTATTTCCAGAAAAGCATTCTTTGCTTCTTCCTTTGTTGGGGATTGAGCTGAGCATGAGCAAAAAGAAATAATTACTATAAATACGACCACTTTTTTCATATTATTTGGATTTATTTACAATAGCATTAATGGCAAAAGAGAAAATTAAAGTCCTCATACCTTAATAGTTAAATGGATTTTCTCGTACAAAGTACGTAAAACATTGGCACAGTTTTATACCAACCGATTATTTATAATTTCCTTATGTTTGATTTTTTAAAACTTTATGGATAAAGAATTGCATTTCCCTGTTAAGCTTAACCTCCGCCTCGACTGGAGCGAGATGGATATGTTCGGGCATATTAATAATGTAATGTACGCTAAGTATGTTCAGGCATCGCGGGTTAATTACTGGGAAGTGGCAAAGTTCGATGGTGATTATCGTACAAAGAAGATCGGTCCGCTTTTATTATCTACATCCATACGGTTTATAAAGCCCCTGTTTTATCCGGGAAATATTACTGTACAAGTAAGAGTGGAATATATTAAGAACACCAGTTTTGGTTTGCATCATTACATAATAAATGATAAAGGTGAAGTAGTTGCTGAAGCTCAGGATGTGATAGTGTTGTTTGATTATAATAAGAACGAAAAAGTAATTATTCCTGATTCTATAAGGCAATTAATAGAACATTTGGAGAAGAAGAAATTCTAATATCCCCCACCCTGCTGAATCCCGCATCAGCAGAGCAATTTCTTTAATGTTTCATAACATATTCTTAACACGCAAGGTGTTAGGCTGTTCTACCTTTGTATTGTAATCTTCAAACATACATCCAAATGAGAACAAGATTGTTTAACAGCACACTGCCTTACGTAGCGCTTTCTTTGCTAATTCTTGGGTACATTATTTTACAAGGATTGCTCAGAAACTCGTAAATAGGTTTTACTCAAATAGTAACCGGTACACCGCAGGCTATGCTTAGCGGATTAGGAAGAATCGCCTTAATTAACAACAATAATAATCCCAAGACGAATTTATGAAAGCATCCCTGCAAACATTACCAAATAAGGCAACATTGGAAACCTCCGCACTTATAAGAAGGCCGCTCAGCAACCACGATTACCGTTTAGCAGATACCGATGCAGACAAATATCTTCTTTCCTTTTTCGATGTGTTTAAGAACAGAACTGCAGGAGAAAAATTATTTTCATATATGCAAAGGCTCGGCCTTTTGCGTATGAGTGACGATGGGCAATACACCTTCGTACCTAAAACCCGCAGCAAAGTTTTACCTATAGTATGCCTTTACAAAACCCTTAACGACAAAGGCTATTTAAAACGCATGACACAAACCGAAGCAGGATATTATTTCTGCAAGGCCTTCGGAAAAAACATTAGCAGCATACGCATGTTCTATATTGATCAAATTGAACTCTGCACTAAATATTCAGAATATTTCTTTCATATTCCTGAACACGCTGACTTCATCAGATAACGCTTCCTTCCCGCCATCACCTTACATCCTCAATTTTAATCGCAACTTCCGGTCGGAAGACAGGGTGGTGGCATTTTTACTACTTTTGAAAGTATAAATTTAGTCCCAAATATGTAATGTTGGGCAATAGCTATAATTAAATGAAAACATCTATAAAATTATTTGCGGTTGGAATAGTTGCATGTTTATTATCAGCCTGCTCTACTCCACATTCAAAACAGGAAAACCAATCTGTTTCTTCAGTTGATGCAATTAATACTAATTCCCGGAAAGGATTAAGCATCAAGTCCCCTTATGATACAGTGGCGTTATTAAAGCTATTTAATCCCGAGAGAATAATTAAAAACATAGGATATTATGAAGACTCTACTGGATTGGAGGGAGCTCAGGTCTACGCAATAATGACCATTCCAAGCAATTCATCAGAAAGATATTTGATTGTGTTTAGCTCAAACCAGTATTTCGCAGATTCACTGTTTAAAAACATAACACTAGACGACAATCATGCTGCTTCAGCTATAAATAGTTTGGCTGAAGTAGATAAAGTTGGAAGTTCCTTTAATGTAATAGGGTTTTCATTAGGCTTCGATACTACAGGTCAATTTGCGAACCCAGGAGATTTTTCATTGGAAAAATTTGGAACAGATAATTATCTGCTCCATGTATCCAGTTCATCATCAGGGCAAGGTGAGGTTACCGATCATGAACAATATGTTACAATTCCAGAAGGAAATCAAGTTCTTTTCATAGAAAATTATGATAATGAAGATGCCTGGGGAAGACAAGATAGCAGTTTTGAAAAAATAGAAAATAAAATCAAAAAGATTCCAGGAGCAAATATAAAATATGACGATTTAGATGTAACGACTATAACTACACGTTATGATATAAAGAAAAAGAAGAATTATGAACTCATTTCGAAGACGCTTTATAAAATGGATGATAAAGCAAAAAAGTATATAAAATACAAACAATGATAAATTGTAGGTTACAAAAGAAGAATACTATAACTAAAAATTACACAGTATGGAAAAGCGCGAATTAGGAAAATCGGGAATAAAAGTAGCTCCGCTTGCATTTGGTACCAATGTGCTGGGCTGGACCATTGATGAAGCCATGGGCATGAAATTAATGGATGCTTTTACCGATGCTGGCTTAAACCTTATAGATACTGCAGACGTGTATTCTATATGGAAACCGGGCAACAAAGGCGGTGAATCGGAAACAATAATTGGAAACTGGCTAAAGAAAAACGGTAAACGCGACAAGGTTGTTATTGCAACTAAGGTGGGCCATACTATGGGCATGGGAAGTGGCATGAAGGGCCTTTCAAAGAAATATATAATGCAAGCTGTGGAAGCATCACTCAAGCGTTTGCAAACGGACTATATAGACCTATACCAGTCGCATGAGGATGACCCTAATACTCCCATTGAAGAAACACTTGCAACATACAATGAATTAATTGCGCAAGGGAAAGTACGTGCCATTGGCGCTTCAAACTTTACTGCTGAAAGAATGGCTCAGTCATTGGAGATAAGTAAGGAATTCGGGTATCCCTCTTATCAAACGCTTCAGCCACAATATAATATGTACGACCGTGCAGATTATGAAAAGAATCTGGAGCCATTTTGCCTGGAGAATAAGATTGGTGTTATTTGCTTTTATGCATTAGCAAAGGGTTTTCTTACAGGTAAATACCGCACTGCTGCCGATATTGGAAACAAAGGCGCGCATGGCAATGCTGTAAAAAATAAATACCTGAATGATCGCGGCCTTCGAATTTTAGAGGCTCTTGATTCCATTGCAAAACAATACAATACAAATCCGGCACGGGTAGCGTTAGCATGGTTAATGGCAAGGTCGAGCATTACTGCTCCTATCGCTAGCGCAACTAATCTGCAACAGATGGATGACCTGGTGAAATCGGTTGAACTGAAACTGGATGTGATCTCGATTGAAGAATTAAATAAAGCGAGCAGTTGGTCGTGAAACTAATTTACAACAACATATTCCTGGAACATTACACAGGGCCAACTCATGCCGAGAACAGGCACAGATTGGAATCGTTAGGTGACTTGCCGAACACCAAATTAATAAGCGGAGAACCTTTTCTTGAATTAGTTCATACCAAAGAACATATAGAACATGTTAAGGCTGCTTGTGTAAACAGCACCGAACTTGATATAGATACCAAGACCTCTCCCAAGAGTTATGAGGTTGCTACTTATGCAGTGGGTGCAGCTATAATGGCATCTCAAACTAATGACTTTGCTATTGTAAGGCCACCGGGGCATCATGCCCACCCAACGTTTGCGAGTGGATTCTGCTTATTCAACAATATTGCCATTGCAGTACAAAAGCTGGTTAATGAAGGTAAGCGTGTTTTCATACTCGATTTCGATGGGCATTTGGGTGACGGAACATTAAAGACATTCCACAATACCGATAAAGTACTTTTCTGGTCATTGCACCAATATCCTGCATTCCCCGGCGGTGGCAATATTGATGAAATTGGCGAAGGAAAGGGCAAAGGTTTTTCTATTAATACTCCTTTACCTCCGGGCAGTGCCGACGATGTTTTTATGCATGCCATTACTAACCTTATGACCATTGCAGAACAATTCTCACCAGATGTGGTAGCTATATCGGCAGGCTTTGATGCGCACATGGAAGATCCATTATTGCAACTCAATGTATCGGCAACCAGCTATTATAAAATAGGAGAACTGCTTAAAAGCAAATTCAAAAATGTATTCGCAGTATTAGAAGGTGGATATAATACTGAATATTTACCTAAATGTTTATACAATTTCCTGGCAGGAATTAACGGAGAAAAGATAATACACACTGAAAAAGAAACAGCATCTAACCAATTGGTTATAAGTGAATATACTAACCGAATGGAGAGCCTTATTACCTATCTTCACCCCTATTGGCAATTACCCAAATCATTACCCGGTATACGGTAGTATACCAGCCAATATACGGCAGATATTAAGTATATTTGCAGACTTTTATAAGGATAGTCTATGGCAGAAACAGGAGCAAGAAAATGGATCATTACCATAACGGTAATTCTTGCAGCCTTACTTGAACTTATCGACGTTACTATTGTAAACGTTTCTCTTCCTCAAATTATGGGTAACCTTGGTGCTACCCTCGACGAAGTTGGTTGGGTTGTTACTTCCTATACCGTTGCCAACGTAATTATTCTACCTATGTCGGGCTGGATAGGCAACAAATTCGGCAGAAAGAATTATTTCCTCTTTTCCATTATAGCATTCGTAACAGCATCGTTCTTTTGCGGACATGCACATACATTGAGTGAGCTTGTAATATTCCGTATTATGCAAGGCTTGGCAGGTGGCGGCTTGCTTTCTCCTGCACAGGCAATTTTGCTTGAAACCTGGCCACGCGAAGAAATGGGAATGGCAACAGCATTGTTTGGTTTAGGCGCAGTATTTGGCCCAACAGTTGGCCCCACAATCGGTGGTTTTCTTACCGATCACTTTTCATGGCCCTGGATATTCTACGTAAATATACCTGTAGGTGCTATAGCAGTTTTTCTTGTCGTCACATACATTAAAAAAACTCCCCCCAGTTCAAAAGGGGAAAAAATCGATTGGTGGGGAATTGTGTTCCTTACACTTGCAGTTGGTAGTATACAGGTTCTGTTGGAGCGTGGCGACCGCGAAGACTGGTTCCATTCAACCTTCATGTGTGTACTTTTAGTTACATCGGTTGTGTTCCTGCTCTCATTCATTTGGCGTGAATTACATTACGAATTCCCTGTGGT
>DATHOD010000069.1:0-6984 GCA_035485295.1 Bacteroidia bacterium | reverse complement strand
AACGCAACAATTGAAATTTATGATGAGACAGGCAGAATTGTCTGCACAATAAACAATATAAATTCCCATATGGTTCCTATTGACAAAGGCCAGCTTTCACAGGGGATTTATTTTTATACTCTTTACATGACTGACGGCAGTATTGTATCTCAAGGTAAATTTATAATAGAATAAAATTCCATGTTATAATTTACATTTTAACTGTATTAACTTCGGCTAATTATACTGAATAAGAGCCTGTAATGATAATTCAGAGAAAAGAAATTATTTATAGATGAAGAACAAGAAGCAAAGTGCTTCACTTAGCACTTATCTACCAATAATTTTTTAATATTTTTGAAGCTTCAAATCCACTTGTATAATATCATGAAGAAAACAATCTCGGCATTACTTATCTCATCTATTTTATTTAGTTCATGCGGTACTATCTTAGGTGGTAAAATAGACCACTGCCAAACTGTTAAAGGTGATTCCGGGACTCCATCGCGAGCTATAAGGCCGGCTGCTTTGATTGGTGACATTTTCTTAGGACCATTTATAATCAACTTAATTGTGGACTTTGCTGATGGTGCAATATATAAACCTTGCAGTGCTTATTCTAATCATCAGCCAGATCATACTCCATCCAGCCGCAGTAATGACTATTACCAACCGCGCACACAGCAGCCTGTTCAACAAAACCAATCAAGTAATTCAACCCAAAACGTGATTCCGATTATTCCTGTTATATACAACCCTAAAGTAGGTGATACTGTAGTAGTTGAAGAATTCACATCATCAGGGCAAGACCTTCATGTGAGGGGAATAGGAATTATTACAGGCCAAAAAGATGCCACTCACTGGAATGTAACTTATGTTCTGAATGGGCAAAACACCAGCGACTATTACGAGTCAACTGAGCTTAAGAAATACGTGAAGTAGTATTTAGTAAACTGCAGGAGTCTGAATCTCCTTATACGCCTTCCCCAAGCAATTCGTTATATCTTCTGCAATAAGCGAGTTTTCACCCATTTCGTTTGCCGCAATATCTCCGGCTAAACCATGCAGGTAAACACCTACTATAGCAGCTTGTTTTTTTGAATAGCCTTGTGCTAATAAACTTGTAATTATCCCTGTGAGCGTATCACCGCTTCCACCAGTTGCCATACCCGGGTTACCTGTAGAGTTAAAATACACTTCACCATCAGGCGTTGCTATAGAAGTATATGCGCCTTTCAATATTAAGTACACTGCATGCTTAACTGCAAATTCCTTTTGCATAACATACGCCTCATAGCTATTGGCTGGCCTGCCTGCCAATCGGGCAAATTCACCCGGATGAGGAGTAAGGATACTTCCTGCAGGCAAGAATGACAACCATGTTCTGTTTTCAGCCAGGATATTTAGTGCATCAGCATCCAAAACAATTGGTGCATTAACTTGCTGCAACAATAATTTTAATCCTTGCTCAGTACTTTCATCTGTTCCAATGCCTGGGCCAATGCCAATTGCATTGAACATTGAAATATCCTTTACACCTGAAAAAAACTCTACTTCATCATCTACAGAAGCCATTGCTTCAGGAACTGATACCTGAACGATCCAGTACCCGCATTTAGGAATATGCATAGTTAACAATCCTACACCTGCACGCAAACAAGATTTTCCCGCAAGTACAGCAGCTCCCATTTTTCCATAACTACCTGCAATTAGTAATGCATGTCCGTAATTTCCTTTATGCGAAAACTTTGGGCGTGGATGAATTGTGGCAGCAATCTTTTCCCTTGTTATATAATGGTTCAACGATTTTTGTTCCGAAAGAAATTGCTTATCGATACCAATATTCAATATGTATAAGTCACCCACATGCTGAGCATTGTCGGCAAACATAAATGCCAGCTTAGGCGCTTCAAAAGTCAGCGTTGCAGTAGCATTAATAATATTCTTTCTATCCAGTTTGGAATTATCTTCCATCATTAATCCTGAAGAAATATCGATTGCTACAATCGGACATTTCAAGGAATTTATGTGCTGAATAAGTTCTGCTACTTTACCTTCCACCGGCTTAGACAAACCTGAACCTAAAATTGCATCTATTATAATAGTCGGTTCATTGCTAATGGTGATTTCCTCTGCTTTGCTAATCTCAACAACTTTTATTCCTTTAATATCCTCAAGCTTTTTCCTGTTAGCTGAAAAATCATCAGATGCTTTTGAAAAGTATGGAGCGATGTAAACTTCAACATTATGTCCTTTGTCATGAAGTAATCTGGAAATAGCCAGGCCATCTCCCCCATTATTACCCATTCCGCAAATGGCTATCACCTTGGTTTCTTCTGAGAAATGGTAAGTTATCCATTCTACACAAGCCAAAGCTGCCCTTTCCATAAGGTCAATTGATTTAATAGACTCATGCTCTAAGGTATAAGCATCAGCCGCACGAATTTGTTCAGCACTAAGTATCTTCATGATGCAAATTTGCTACATAAAATTAGAGCAACACAAAATAAGTAGATGATTTCTGTCAATACGTTATTCATAATCTGCGCAAAAGCCCTGTAAATCAACAAACAAGGGTACTTTGATTAGTTTTTAAAACTTAGGGTGAAATTTATCCCTTATATTATCAAAAAATCCTTAATATTGCAGCGAATTTTATAAACTAATAACCTCCAATAATCCATGAAAAAACAACAATTACAAGTCTTGTCTGCTTTGTGCATAGCAGGTGTAGGCATAGCTGGTTGTAATGGCTTCTCCAAAATGATAAAGGATGCCAACAAAGTCAGCTATACAGTAACCCCTAATCCTTTGCAGGATAATGGTGACAGTGTACAGGTAAATATTGCAGTAAAGTACCCGGGCCAGTATTTCGCTAAGAAGGCAGTGGTTACAGTTACCCCTACTCTTAAACTATCCGATGGTAAAGAACAAGCCCTTAAATCAGTTACACTGGTGGGTGAGTCTGCTACCGCGAATGGTACCAAGATCAGCAACAAGGATGGAGGAAGCCTTAACTATACAGACAAGGTTGCATATACCCCAACCATGAAAATGGATGAATTGGATTTGAAAGCTACCCTTACCAATAACAAGAAGGATTTCCCTTCAATGAAAATTGCTGACGGTACTATTACAACAGCATTATTGTTGCAAAACGATGATAAGCTTGTAATGGCAAAGGATAATTTCCAGAAGACAATACCTGAAAAGGATACTACACATATCTACTATGCCATAAGTCAGTCTACAGTTCGTCCTGCTGAAATGAGCAGCGAAGAAATGAAGAAGTTCAAGGACTTTATGATGATGGGCTACCAGGTTGATGGTTTTGATGTTTCAGCTTATGCTTCTCCTGATGGCGAAACTGACATGAACCAACACCTTGCTGACGACCGTGCTAAATCAGCTATCAAAGCTATGACAGAAATGTTCAAAGGCAAAATGGAAGTAGAGGTAAAAGAAGCTGATGGCAAAATGAAGAAAGAAAAAGTTGAAATGGATCCTAAGCTCTCTGACGCTACCACATACAAGGTTGGAACTACCGGCTTAGATTGGGATGGTTTTAAAACACTTGTACAAGAATCTAACGATAAAGACAAGGACCTTGTTTTACGTGTTCTTGGTATGTATACCGACCACGACCAAAGAATGAAAGAAATCAAGAACATGTCTGCGACATACTCTTGGTTAGCTGAAAAAGTTCTTCCTAAACTTAGAAGGGCAATCATCGTTGTGAACGCTGAAAAGAAGAGCCGTACCGATGCTCAATTGAGCCAACTTGCTACTTCTCATCCTGATAGCCTTTCAGTTGAAGAATTACTTTATGCTGCTACTCTTACTACCGACATGAACACAAAGCTCAGCATCTATATGGCTGCTGAAAAGCAAAATCCAAATGACTGGAGATGTGCTAACAACGTTGGTTATGTAGAAATGATGCAGAACAAAATGGCTGACGCAGGCGCTGAATTCCAAAAAGCAGCTACCCTTGCTCCTACCAATGCAGCAGTTCAAAACAACCTTGGTGTTGTAGCTCGTTGGAAAGGCGATCGCGCTGGTGCTATGACTTATTTCAAGAAGTCGAACACTCCTGAGTCTACTTATAACATGGCATTGGTTGACATTCAAATGGGCAACTATGCAGATGCTGCAAGCAGCGTAGGAACAAACAATACATTCAATGCTGCACTTGCAAAGCTTTTAAATGGCGATGCTAACGGAGCAAAATCAACCTTAGATGCATCTAACGACAATACCGCATGGGGCTTCTACCTCAGGGCTGTTGTTTCTGCACGCACAGGCGATAAGAATGGAATGGTTACAAACCTTAAGACCGCTATCAATAAAGATGCTTCTTTAAAAGCACAAGCTACATCTGATTGCGAGTTTATAAAGTTTAAGGATGATGCAGACTTCAAAGCTGCTATCCAATAAACAATAAATAAATGCACATTAAAAAGCCCCACGAGTACTCGTGGGGCTTTTTATATTTATATACGTAAAGATTATATTGTAGCAAGAAGCATTGCCGCTGCTTCCTGCCCCACTAGTGTTCCGATAGCTACTCCCATTCCACCCAACCTTACCGCACAAAACACATTAGCAGATAAAGGCTTAATTATTGGCGATTTGCCACCATCACCCATACCCATTATACCACTCCACCTGCATTCAATGTCGTGAGGCTGGTTAGGTAATATATTTTCAGCCAAAATCTTCTCAAGCTTTACCTGTATCTTCTCTGTAATTGCAAGTTCAGTAGTAGTTTCTCCTTCAAAATCCATATTGCGGCCACCACCCAATAAAAGTCTCTGCCCCACATTTCGGAAATAATAAAACCCCTTATCGTAATGAAATGCGCCACTAACTTTTAAGTTCTTTATAGGGGCAGTAATTAAGACCTGCGCACGGGCAGGTTTTACATCAATATCTTTTACCAAAAGTGATGTATATGCGTTGGTAGCAAAAAGCAATTTCTTTACCTTAAAATCTTGCCATGATGTGTGTAAAACAATGCCATTCTCTTTCTCAGTAAACTTATTTAGTTCTACCCCATTTATTATTATTACATCCACCTCTGTTGCCTTTTGCACCAGGGCTCTTACCATTTTACCTGTATTTATAAGTCCCTCACCTTTACTCTTAATCAAATGTGAAAAGCCGGCAAAACCAAAGCCTGCCATTTTAGAATCACTTACTACATAGTTCTCCTTTTCCCCTGTTATATTTTTTAGTGCTTTATTAAATCTATCCAACGCTTGTTTGCTCTCCTCAAATGATTTTTCGTCATCAAAAACTTCATAGCCCCCTAGAGGTTCATATTCTAAGGCATTATCACCCAGAGTTGCCCTAAGCTGTAAAAGACCCTTGTATCTCCTTTCAACCAACTGAAATACCTCTGCTTCGGAGTGTAATTGAAGATCATCAATTAATTCTGAAGGGGAACCAAAGCATGCAAAACCTGCATTTCGAAGGCTGGCACCCATGGTTACCACACCTTTTTCCAATACAACCACTTTCAAGGCCGGAGATTGCCTTTTTAGGGCAATTGCGGCATTCAAACCTACTATGCCGCCCCCTATTATCGCGACATCCACAGAATTAAAGTACGAATCGTATTCCCAATGGCTATAATTCATATTTTTGTAAGTTACAGGTATAGTGTAAAAACGTAAAAATACGTTGAAAATTTGGTAGTAAGGATTCTTATATCTATTAAGAAAGGTTTGTCCGCATTTGCGCTAGGGGCAGTGTTGCTTTTTGCAGCCCTGTTTCCAGCCAGGAGTTGGGCACAAGGCACCCCCACTGTTAAAGTGTATGGTGTTGTTACCCAGAATGATAAGAAATTGGAAGGTGCCGTAGTAACACTAAAGGCCAATGGTTCACAAGCCAGCCAGAATACTACCGACCATAGTGGCACGTATCAATTTGTGCTCCAGCTGGATATGAACTACGTTCTGGAATTTACAAAGCCAGGATATATCACTAAACGAATCTCATTTTCAACCTACGGACCGTCTCCCGAAAGAAGGAAGAATAGTTTCGACGACTTTAACTTCGACATTGATATATTCCCGGAAGTCCCGGGTATAGATCTTGACAATATTCTAATACAACCGATTGGTAAGGTTGTATATGACCCTAACTACAACAAAGTAGGTAATTTTAATTTCGACGCTAACTATACCAAAGCAATGCAGGATGTAATTGCAAAATTACTCCAGGCTAAGAAGGCAGCAGAAGCACAATTCAAGCAGTTAGTATCTAAGGCAGATGGTGAATTTGGACAAAAGGATTACACCAATGCTAAGGCCGATTATACTGCCGCATTACTAATTATACCTGAAGATTCGCATTGTAAAAATCAATTAGCGGCTATTGAAAGAGCACTTAAGCAGGCGGACGCTAATAACCAACAGGCAGCCCAGCAAAAAGCAGCACAAGCTAAATACGATTCAATAATTAAGATTGCGGATGCGGCATTCAAAACTCCCGATTATACTACTGCGAAGGTAAAATACAATGCTGCTCTTACGTTAATGCCTAGTCAGAAATACCCTAAGGACCAACTTGCTGCCATTGATAAAATACTTGCTAATAAAGCCGATGCAGATAAAAAAGCAGCATTGGCAAAAGCTCAACAAGCTAAATATGATTCGTTGATCAAACTTGGTGATGCTGCATTTAATTCAAAAGGCTATCCGGTTGCAAAGACAAACTACACTGCGGCATTACAGGTAAAGTCGGACCAGCAATACCCTAAGGATCAACTGGCTGCTATAGATAAAGCATTGGCTTCACAAGCTGATGCAGATAAAAAAGCAGCACTCGCAAAAGCTCAACAAGCTAAATATGATTCGCTGATCAAACTTGGTGATGCTGCATTTAAGACAAAAGATTATGGCACTGCAAAAACAGATTATACTTCCGCTCTCCAGGTAAAATCAGATCAACAATACCCTAAGGACCAATTGGCATTGATTGATAAAGCCCTTGCTTCGG
>DATHOD010000068.1:0-16490 GCA_035485295.1 Bacteroidia bacterium | reverse complement strand
CCAGTGGTTCCAATTGCCTAGCCCAATTGTAATTGGCACAACACCAACTATAACTGTAACTCCTCCTTCAGGTACTACTCAGTATCTACTCGTAACCCTTGATGGTTTATGCCGGGACAGCGATACTGTGGTTGTTACAGTCAATCCTTTACCAATAGTAAATACCGGGCCAACACAAACCATATTTGAAGGGCTTAGCGCAACCATTGGCGGCTCTCCTACAGGGCCTGCAGGTTCAACCTACCTGTGGCAGCCCTCCTCCTCACTGAACGATAGTACTTCTGCTGACCCAATTGCAACACCTACTACTACTACTACTTATACAGTACTTGTGACCACATCTACAGGTTGTACGGCAATAGATACGGTCACTGTTATTGTACTGCCACAGTTGGTTATTCCTGATGGCTTTACCCCGAACGGTGATGGAACTAACGATGTCTGGAACCTTAGGAATGTTTCAGAATTCCCGGGTATTGTAGTTGAAGTATTCAACCGCTGGGGTGAACAATTATTCCGTTCAGCAGGTTATAAAACCCCATGGGATGGTACTTATGATGGCAAGCCATTACCTGTAGGCACATACTATTATGTAATTAATCTGAATGACCCCAGGTTCCCTAAAGCATACACAGGCCCTGTAACTATAATGCGATAATAAACTATTTGTCATGTACAGGATAAAACTAACACTATTAACATTGCTTTTGCTGATAAGCATAATGCATGTTAATGCACAGCAGTTGCCGCAGTATACGCAATTCATGGTGAACGATTTTGCAATGAATCCGGCAATTGCAGGTACCAAACCTTATTTTGAGGCTGAATCAGACAATCGTTTTCAATGGATAGGCATTACTGATGCACCAAGAACATATATGCTGACTTTTAATGGACCTATAACAGAACAACATATTGGAATAGGTGCCTATTTATTTACTGATATTACCGGGCCTACCAGGCGCATAGGTTTTACCTCATGCTATTCATACCATATGAAAATCACTGATGGGCTAGATGTATCACTTGGACTTTCAGCCGGACTATTGCAATTTGCAGTTGACGGATCGCAAGTAAATCTTGACCAGCCAAATGACCAGGCCCTAACCAACAACCTTGAAGAAGTAATTGTTCCGGACCTTGGGTTCGGTCTTTATTTATACGGAGATAAATTCTATTTCGGAGCATCTGCACCTCAAATAATAGAAAGCAAACTTAGCCTTACCTCTTTCTCTGATGCGCAGAACCAATTGGCAACGCATTATTATGTTACCGGTGGCTACAATTTCACTTTCGGCGATTGGGGACTTGATCCTTGCTTGGTTGTTAAGTATGTTTCTCCGGCACCTGTTCAGTTTGATTTTGGTGCAAGAATAATATACAAACAGAAAATATGGATAGGTGGCGGATACAGAACTCTTGATGCTGCTTATGCAATGCTTGGATATACTTACCAGGATTACCTTACAATAGGCTATTCGTATGATTACCCTATATCTGATATCAGGGAATACACATTCGGAACGAACGAAATATTTATTGCTATAAAATTTAACAGGCAGCCTAGCCCTGAAAGGAAAGCCCAAATGTAATTTCCTTAGTTTACTATCTGGTATAAATACGCCGGTTCTGCATTACCCTCCTGGTGAACAAGTTTTAGTTTTTGAGGATATTTTTGCGCCACAGGAACCATCATTTGCTGAATGGTATTTATAATACTATGTTCATCTGCTACATTAGGGTTCATTCTTAAACTTGCCAGCACTACATACTCAGCTTTATTCCGTTTAAAAAAAGCCAGCACAGAATCAGCATCGGTATAATACGCCCGGTTAATAGCAAGGAATTCCTTACCATTAGTATATACAAACGACATACCGGATTTACGCACTCCTACTTTGGCATCTTTAGGAAGGTTATCTGCACACCATTGGCTCATCCTTAAATAATTCACCCAATCTGGTGTATATCCATAGAACACATCACCATGCAGATTCTTGCTTAATACTACTGAGTTTGTTTTCGCAGCCTTTAATGTAGAGGATAAAGATGCAAACAATGGTATTATAATTACAATTATCATAAGAAACTGTAAACCCCATGGTGCTTTTTTCAGCAGATCATACAATCCATAAAACACTAATAACAACAACAGCGGGACAAATACCATTATTATCCTTGGCTGATCCCATCTTGTTTGTATGGCAAAAAAGGAAGCGCTCATCATTGAAAGGACATATAAACCCACAAATAGCATTGGAAACTTTTTCGACCTGAACGCCCTATATAATGAAAGAACGCAAAATACAAGGAAGAAAAAAGCAAGTCCTCCATTTTGTTCTGTTGAGTCAAAAGACTTTAAACTGATAATCTGAAAAAAACGCTTCGATAGGTAACTGATACTATTGCCTGTAAACCGCTGGAAGAATCCATTTACTGTTTCTGTGCCTGCTGAAGGGTCATACGGGTCTTTCAGCATTAATATTGATGTTTGTGAGCCACCATTCTCTCCTACGTGCCATATTAATTTCTCAAGTAAGGTCATTGGTATTTGAAAAATAAGGAATGCCCCAACCAGATAAAGAATGTATTTATACTCTTTACGTGCAATGAAGTAAACTATAAATGAAGCAAATGCAAAGAACCCTACAGTACGTGAGCTAGCAAGCAGAAATATAAATAAGCCAACAGTTAACCAGGAGCGAATATTTCCACGAAAAGTTTTATCCTCACTGACTTCCAGCTTGTCACCTAATTTGAAGAAGTAATACAGCAACATCGATTGTAGCATCATAAATAAAGGCTCGCTGTATGTAAGGCTTGAAAATGATAAGATATATGTATTAAGTGCATAAAGCAACATAATTGTATGTAGAATTAAGGCTGGTATCCTATTCTTAAAAGCTTTGTACATAAAATACACAGCAAAAAAGTTAAAAACGAGTGATACTATCTTTAAAAAAATGATATTGATACCTACAATGGCCATAAAAATACTGAGAACTAAAGGATAAAGCGGTCCCTGGTACGATGGAAAAATACCTTTATGAATAAAGTCAAATGCCCTTTGCAGGTAAGCTGAATCATCGGCACCAAGATCCATTTTTGCCTGGAAAAGCAAAATTGAAAACAATGCACAACAACTAAGTGCAGTTATTGTAAGTACTTTTGATTTTTTCTCCACCCAAATATTAAGACTATCGAAAAGAGAAACCGTTATGGCCTCTTTTGTGTAGACCGGTGGTTTTTTATTGCCTTTAGGTAAAGGCTTCCTGGGATTAGCCATGAACCCTGGTTTTAGTCGAGTTTAATTGAGGTCTCTCCCATTTCGGCACCATCAGCATATAGCTTTATAATGTAATTACCGGTAATAAAACCGGAAGAACTTTCGCAATAGATTACCAAACTGGTTTCCTGGTTAGCATAATCTATGCTTTGAATTTCATCGTAAAAACCTTTGGTGCCTTCAAAACTAAATATGCTTGACTCATCACCTGTTTTAGAAAGTTCTTTACCGTCAGGAGTGATTACACGTACATATATATTCTTATTGCCTGACTTAGCAATACGGTTTGCAGTAATTGTAAACTGTACTTTTATTTTCTCTGCCTTTTTAGCCTTATCTGTTACAACTTCCTTCTTGCCAAAACGGAAATGAACGCCCTCTGCCGTAATGTTAGTAGCTTCAAGCAGTGAGCCTGTATTTACAGCACTTTGCAATTTGGTCTTTTCCTTTTTCAGTTCTGTTGAATTGCTTTTCTCCGCTTTTAATGAATCTAAAGCCTGATTCTTCTCTACAGTAAGTTGCTTATTTAATGTATTTAGTGAATCTATGGTGGTTACAAAGCCCTTCATAATATCACGCAGTGCTTCAGTTTCCTTTTTAAGCTTAGCTATTATATACGGGTCATTCTTATACTTCTCAGCTTGCTGCATTAGCATAGTAATAGTATCTTTTTTACTATTTAACTGAGCCTGCACATATTTATCGGTTGTTTTTAATGCTGCATATTGCCCCTGAAGGTTTATAAGGTTACTGGTAACGCTATCGGCTTTTGCAGTTTCCAATGAAACCTGCTGGCTGGTATTCTGCTTTTGCCTCCAATACTGCCAGCATAGCAGTAATAACAGTATGGCCAAGATAAAAATTACAATAATAAGCAACCGGTTTTCACGATTTTTCTCTTCCGGAGGGCCTTTTATTGGTTCTTTCTGTTCTTCCATTCCTATTTTATATTGAAACTAGTGGCAAAGGTAATATTTTTTTAAAGAAAGGACTTCATAAGCAGTATAAGTGTATCTTATTAACTATCAGTTGTTTATATCTCCACCCATTTTAATATTTGATAGAGAAATCTATTGTTTTATCTTGCTTCACTTTAGTTTGGTCTTAGAAATAGACCTAAATCAGCATTTATCCTTGTTTTGATCGATTTAGTCGTGTTATATAATAACCTGTCCAAAAAGTGAAACCTTTTAAATTAACCTCCGTATATTTGGGATAGAAAGAGGCATAAGATGATGAAGAAAACTACAATACTTACTATTAAATTGGTTTTAGCTATTTGCATAGCAACATTTAGCTTTAATATTAGTTCTGCTACCATTATAGGAGGGCAAGATCAAGGGAATACTGTAGATGCTAATGGTCTTCGTCAGAATCATTGGAAAATATACAATACTGATAAACACTTAACAAATTACGGCACTAATGATTTAATTGAAGAAGGAGATTATAAGGATAATATGAAAGAAGGCGTATGGATTCAATATTATCCTGGTAGTGTGATTAAAAGTAAAATTACCTGGAAGGATAACCGCCCGGAAGGCTACGCCATTACTTATTTTGAGAACGGCAAAGTAAATGAAGAAGGCACCTGGGTAAATAACCGTTGGACAGGCGCTTACAAACTATATTATGAAAACGGAAACGTGCAACACCAGTTTACGTATAATGATAACGGTAAGCGCGATGGCAATCAAAAATACTTTTACCCTAACGGTCAGTTAATGATAGATGGTAACTGGAACGGCGGTAAACAAACCGGCACTACTACTGAATATTATGATGATGGCAGTGTAAAAGCAAAAGAAGTATTTAACGATGGTAATCTTGACCCAGCCCAAACACAAACATTCGAGCAAAAGAACGTTACCGCGAAGGCTACAGTTGATAATAATACAGTAAAAGAAGCTGCTGAAACTGCACCTAGTAAAGCTGCAACTGTTGTTAAAACAGAAGAAAAGCCGAATATTCCTGAAAAAGCATTTAACGGAGAAGGATACTGGAAACTATACAACAATAACAAGCAATTGGCAAAGGATGGCTATTTCCACTTAGGCCGCCTTGTTGATGGTAAAACATTCTTCTACTCGCCTGATGGAATATTACAAAGAATAGCTGTATATAAGGATGCTATTTATCAAGGTGATGCTCCTATTACCGAAGAAGACAAGAAGTAATAATAATTTATTCCTTTTCGCTTTCGTATACTTTATCAATACTTAATGGGTGCCTATGTCCAGCCCGGACTGCAAGCTGATCGCAATATTCATTTTCAGGATTATCAGCATGGCCTTTTACCCAAACAAATTTTACTTTTTGAGTAGGATATATTAATAGGAACCTTTTCCACAGGTCCACATTCTTTTTCCCCTTAAATCCCTTCTTGCTCCAGCCAAAAACCCAGCCCTTGTTTACTGAATCGACCACATATTTAGAATCGGAGTATATGGTTACATCCAACTGCGGCTTTTTTAATGCTTCAAGGGCTACAATAACACTTAATAGCTCCATACGGTTATTGGTAGTAAGCCTAAATCCCTCTGACAATTCCTTGCGTTTGTTGCCAGACATCATTACCGCCCCATAGCCACCCGGCCCAGGATTACCCTGTGCAGAACCATCTGTATATATAATAACCTTGTGCAATTTACCGTTGATTGTAATTAAAGGCCAAAGTAAAAAAATTAGCGATAACGGGCAGAAGTAATTTCATCGAACCAACAAGGTAAAGATGTTTGTTAATGTTTATTTTTGTTGAATAGGTTAATAGAGAAAGAATCATGTGGGCAGCGCTGGCAAAAATTATTTTACGTAATCGGTTTATACTGTTAACAGCAATAATTCTGCTGACAGTGTTTATGGGATACAAAGCCAGTAAGGTTAGTATAGCCTATAGCTGGACCCAGGTTTTACCTTCGGACGATAGTGCCAATATAGAATACGAGAACTTTAAAAAACAATTCGGGCAGGATGGCACCGTAATGGTGGTTGGTATGCAAACTGATGCTCTGTTTAGCAATGTATCTGAATTTAATGACTGGTATGATCTTACACGCGCAGTTAAAAATTCTTCAGGCATACAGGATGTAGTTTCGGCAGCATCCATATATAAACTGGTTAAGAATGATAGCTTAAACAAGTTTCAGTTCTTACCTTTATTACAACACAAACCGGTTAACCAGCATGAGCTTGACAGTGTAAAGAAGGTAGTGTATTCACTGCCATTTTATGATGGGTTTATACTGAACAAAAAAACAGGAGCTACCTTAATGGCTATAACCTTTAATGAGAAGGCAGTAAATAGTCCACGCAGGGTAGCCATTGTCGATTCACTTAGAAATAAAATAGATGCATTCAGCAAAAAGTATAATGTTGATATGCACTATTCAGGCATGCCTTATATACGTACTGTCATCTCAAGGAAAATTATGAACGAGATGAAATTATTCCTTGTACTAGCAGCTTTGATTACCGGAATAATTTTATCTCTTTTCTTCCGTTCATTGTTCCCCGTAATATTCCCACTTATTATAGTCATGATGGGCGTTGTATGGGCCCTCGCTTCATTAACTCTATTTGGATTCCAGGTAACAGTACTTACTGTTATAATTCCACCCCTAATAATTGTTATAGGTGTGCCAAACAGCATATTGTTATTAAATAAATACCATACTGAATATAGCAAGCATCAGAATAAAATGCGGGCATTATCTACCACAATAAGAAAAATAGGAGTTTCTCTTTTCCTTGCCAATGTTACTACAGCAATAGGCTTTGCAGTATTCTGCTTTACACACAGCCAGGTATTATTTGAATTTGGCCTTATAGCATCGCTGAATGTAATGTCCACCTATATAATCTCCCTTATTCTTATCCCAATTATTTTCAGCCTTCTACCCTCACCCAAGGTAAAGCATATGCGCCACCTCGAACGCAAAAATACTGTTAGCATATTAAGTTGGGTTGACAGGCATACCCAACAAAACAGGAAAACGATTTATGTGATTGCTGCCATACTCGTTATTATTTCTGCTTATGGTATTACACGCATTGAAGCCATTGGATATGTTGTGGACGATTTGCCTAAGAGCGATCCCGTATATGCCGATATGCGCTATTTTGAAAGCCGCTTCGGGGGAGTATTACCTTTTGAGGTAAAGATTGATACCCGCAAGCCAAATGGGGTATTCGCCAATGAAGGTAAAACACTTTATAAATTAGAAAGACTGGAGAAATTATTACGGCAATACCCTATTTTTTCCCACCCGCTTTCAGTGCTCGAGGGTATTAAATATGCTAACCAGGCCTATCATGATGGGGAGTCAAAATATTTTATCCTGCCAACATTAAACGATCTTCAATCTATATCGCAATTTGCGCAAGAAGCTAAACAGAAGCAAAGCTTGTTCAAGTCGTTTATAGATAGCACGAAGCAATTCACCCGAGTAGATATTCAAATGGCTGATATTGGTTCTATTAAGATGAAACAAGTACTAGCAGAACTGATTCCAAGGGCTGATAGTATCTTTAACTATTCTGCCGCTACAAAATCATGGGCACCCGATAGTACACGATATAAAGTATCTTTCACCGGTAGTTGTCTTATCTTCCTAAGGGGTAATGACTTTTTAGTAAGTAATTTGATAGAAAGCGTAATACTGGCAGTTGTGCTAATTGCACTAATTATGTTCCTGTTGTTTATGTCGCTACGCATGGTAATTATAGCAACATTGCCAAGCCTTATACCACTTATGATAACATTAGGATTAATGGGCTTTTTCAATATTCACCTTAAGCCAAGTACCATACTTATTTTCAGTATTGCATTTGGTATTTCATCTGATGGCACTATGTATTTCCTGACCAAATACAAGCAGGAATTAAAACGGCTGCCTAAAATGACCATTTCGGAAGTTGTTTCATTGGCCATACGTGAAACCGGTGTGAGCATGATCTATACAGCTATAATACTTTCATTCGGCTTTATGATCTTCGCTTTCTCAGGCTTTGGTGGCACTAAGGCTTTAGGTATTCTTATCTCAGTAACTCTACTTCTCGCTTATTGTTCTAATCTTATTCTATTGCCATCGTTTATGCTGGCTATGGAACAACGCCAGCTCAAAAAGAGCCTATCGGAAGAAGGTTTGATCGAGCTCGATGATAACGATGATGAGGAAGACGATATTCCTTAATTCTTAAAAGATAAAGAGGAAGAAAGAATTAAAGAAAGCATAAAAGGTAACACCTGCCTGCGATTCTAAGGTGTCTTCGTTTATTGTAGAGAATAAAAATATTAGCCAGAATATTACGTAGGCATAGGAATAGAACTTCTTCATTTCTATTGCCGGGTATATCAAGGAAAACAGTAGCCAGATAATTCCAACAATACCAAATCCCACTCCTATTTCGAGGAACTGATTGTGGGCACGAAGTCTGAATTCTGTTTTCAATTTTGAATGCATCGCATCATATTGGGCAGCAAATGCTTTCTTTACATCACCTGTCCCCACCCCAATTAACCAATGCTGCTTAATTATACCTACAGCAGCTTTCCAGAATTCCAACCTTTGCGTAACAGAATGCCCATTTATATCACCTCCTGCTTTGTAGTCTTCTATTTCCCACAAAACCTGGTAAATCCTATAATCCATTTTACTGGAAATGAAATAATAATTAGGAATCCCGTTTTCTATTGCGGCTATATCGGCGGGCGATAATTTACTTACACCAATAGAATCTTTGCGCAGATTCATGGAAGCCAGGTACCTTATCAAGGTATACTTAATGCCATTTCCTTTCTTGTCTAAACTATCAAAAGCGATATGGCTCCTTTTATTCCAGGCATTTTTTAATTCAGGTAAGGCTATGTAAACATTTACATAGTGGCCATTCTCTACAAACCTTGAGGAATCATAGGAATATACATTCCCACTTGCCGATTTTTTATCAAGGTTCCCATAAGAAATCTTATCCGGTACAGGGAAGTATTTCTCATAGAAGTGATTAAGATATACTGTTGCACCTATAATCCCAATTAACATAACAGAGAGAATTGCAATACCCCGTATTACCTTTTTCTGTTTAATCCTCTTAACAGCATAAAATATCAATAATAGTATTGAAACACTGGCTCCAATCACAACCCCTGTGAGCGATTCCATAATTATCAGGAAGATCAGCAGCCACGCAACCCATGCCAGAAGCACGAACGAAATTGGTTTCCACTTGCGTGAAAATACATATCCACACAACAAGAAAACAGATAACACTATCATAAGCCCTAACCTAATGGGAGATACATGTGGGGAAATATTATGTATATCTACTAGGTTATGCTTGGCTAAAATGTAACAACCAAGAAATGTATCATATGTTACTCCGCCCATAAAACAGAACAGAACTAACCGTTTGGCTTTATCAGTAATAGTATTGCTTGTACAAAACAGAAATGGAAGTATAAGTAATGGCACCTTTTTCTTTACCTCTTCAAGCCCATAATTAAAGTCGGTAGTATATAGTAAGCCCAGTAAATGCATTATATAAAATGAACACAATACAAGAGCTGCTTTATTATTTGTGAATCTTTTCCATTTAACTTTCGGATCACCTTCTAATATCCAGTTAAGCCCCAGAATACTTTGCCCAAGGGTCATAAAAGCGGTAGAAGTGGGCATGCCAATAGCTAACAAGACAAGTCCGGCAATGTAAACCCAATAATGGATCTGTTGCCTGGCAGACATGGGTTCAGTAGTATAGTCAGCTAATAACGACAAGGTTGTGAATGAATAATTTTGTTCCCAAGCAGATAAATGTTTTACTTTGCTTTGTACAAAAATAAACTATACTATGAACGTATTATTGCTTGGGTCTGGTGGAAGAGAAAATGCCATAGCCTGGAAACTGGCCCAAAGCCCATTGCTGACAAGGTTATTCATAGCCCCGGGTAATGCCGGAACAAATATTTGCGGCACCAACCTGAATATTGATATACTAAACTTCGATTTGGTTAAAAAACATGTGCTCGAAAATAATATAACCCTTGTTATTGTTGGCCCGGAAGAACCATTGGTAAAAGGGATATACGATTATTTTAAAGCCGATAAGGAATTAGCATCAATCCCTGTAATCGGTCCTTCAGCAAAAGCAGCAGCATTAGAAGGCAGTAAAGATTTTGCCAAGAAATTCATGGCTAAATACAACATACCAACTGCTCGATATAGTACATTCACAAAAGAAACAGTTGAAGAAGGGGTTACGTTTTTACGTTCACTCAGGCCACCGCATGTACTTAAGGCCGATGGGCTTGCTGCGGGTAAAGGTGTTGTTATACCCCTAACCACCACAGGGGCAGAGAACGAACTGAAAGAAATGCTTTTTGAAGAGAAATTTGGTGCTGCAAGTCGGAAAGTATTAGTAGAAGAATTTCTGATAGGTGTCGAACTTTCCATGTTCGTACTTACCGATGGAAATAGTTTTCATATTCTGCCTGAAGCAAAAGATTATAAACGGATTGGAGAGAACGATATGGGTTTAAACACAGGTGGCATGGGAGCAATTTCGCCTGTTCCTTTTGCCAATGCAGTATTTATGGATAAGGTAAAGCAGCAGGTTATAATACCAACCATTGAAGGGCTTAAAAAAGAAAAGTTGGATTATAAAGGCTTTATATTCTTTGGTTTGATAAATTGCCAGGGTAACCCAAAAGTAATTGAATACAATGCTCGTATGGGCGATCCTGAAACGGAAGTAGTAATACCACGCATTAAATCTGACCTATTAGCCTTATTTAAGGCAGTGGCTGACCAAACACTTGATAAAACGACTATTGAAATTGATGACCGTGCTGCTGCCACCGTTATGATGGTTGCAGGTGGATACCCTGAAGCATACGAAAAAGGAAAAATAATTACCGGATTAGATAAAGTTAAGGATAGTATGGTGTTCCATGCAGGAACAAAGATGGATGGGGCTAATGTAGTTACCAACGGAGGAAGGGTATTGGCAGTTACCTCAATTAAACCTACACTTAAAGAAGCTGTTGCAACCAGTTACGAAAGCATTAGCAAGATAGACTACGAGAAAAAATATTTCCGTAAAGACATAGGCAAAGACGTGTTGGCTTAGGCCTTCTTAGCTCCTACTACTAATTCGTAAATACTATCTTTTTGCAAGTACTTACGTGCTGTTTCAATTAGTTGTGCCGATGTTATCTCAGATAATGTATTGATATATTTCTCATAATAGGAATAATCAAGTCCGTGCAGCCATATATGTTTGAACCTTTCTGCTAAAGCGAAAGGGCCATCCATACTGCGAAGGAAATTACCACGGGCATAATTCTTCACCAATTGTAATTCATCTTGCGGTACAGGTTCGTTGCAAAGCCTGTCCAGTTCCTTATATATTTCTACCAATGCTTTATCGCACACATCGCTTCCTACTTCACTTGAAACCTGGAAATATCCTGCATCTTTCAAGAAAACCATACTTGATGAAATACCATATGTATACCCCTTGTCTTCACGAATATTACTCATAAGGCGTGAACCAAAGTATCCGCCTAAAATAGTGTTAAGTATTTGGAAAGGAATAGAATCGGGATGACTTTTCAAGAATAATTGCTTACCCATGCGAATAGCAGATTGCATTGCCTTATCCCTGGGTATAAAGTTCTTCTTCTCAGCACTCGGTTGAATAGCAACCTTCTTAATTTCAGCTGCTTGTTCGCCCTTCCAGTTCGCATTTCCAAAATGGTCGCTTATCAGGTTCATTAATGGGTCTTTAACCTTACCTGAAACAATTATAGCACATCCGGTTGGTGAATAATGTTGTTTATGGAATGTTTCTAATTGTGTCCTTTGGAGTGCATCGTATTCTTCTATTTTCGTTGCATGTCCGTAAGGATGTGCATCACCAAAAAGCAATGCAGGGAAGTTACGGGCAGCTACCGAACGCACCTTTTTATCATCAACAAGGAATCTCTGTTTCTTATTGGTGATATAAACATCCAATTCAGATTGAGGAAAGGAAGGTTCTTTAATAAGCTCCTCCAGCAATGGCATTACTTTGGCAATATGCTTGCCAAGTGAGTATATACTTACAGTAGCGTAATCATTATATGAAGCTGTTTCCAGGAATGAACCATAATAATCGAGCATAGAAGCTATTTCCTCTGAGCTCTTATTCTTAGTTCCCTCTTCCAATAATGCGTTGGTTGTGTCAGCTACTAACGGTGCATTTTGCTGGCTGGTGCCCCCTGCACGGAATATCAACTCTACCTTTACCACATCTTGTGTTCCGGCGTTTACCGAATATAAAGGAATGCCATTAGGTAATTTACCTTCTATGGCATGCGCTATATCTATCTTGCTTTGTTTAGCAAGAGAAGGCATCGTTTTCCTGTCTAACTTAATTTCCGTTTCCATTGGCTTTATTTTTTGAACGATAGTATAGTGTAGAACAATTGTTTTCATTAATAACACGTGAAGCCTCAACCAACAGGTCTACTTCAGTTACTTTTCCGAATCTTTCAATTTCATTATTTGCTTCCTCTGCCCCGCCTAATAGTTCAAATATCGCAAGGTTCATTGCTTTATTCAGAATACTTATCTCTGAAAAGATAAGAGATGATTCGGTTTTATTTTTTGCTTTTTCAAGCTCTTCCTTTTTCACTTGGGCTAGTACCACCTTCTTCAATTCTTCCTGAATAGCCTGGTCAGCAGCTTCTAATGTAACTCCTTCAGAAAGTTTACCCGAGATAATAAACAGTCCAGGATCGAAAGATTCCATGGTGAATGCACTTATCTCGCTGAACATCTTTTTATTCTTAACCAGTTCAAGATACATACGTGAAGCATTCCCATCAGTAAGAATATCTGCTAATAGCTCCATAGCGTAAAAACTTTGGTCCATACGCGCACCCATATGGTATGCCTTGTAAATAGCATCTACAGGCACATCTCTTTCCAATTCAAGTTTACGAGCTTGTGTTTGTTTTGGCTCTACAGGCAACTTACGCAGTGGTGGATTGCCTGCAGGTATAGGCCCAAACCATTTCTCAGCCAATACTTTTACCTGGTCAACTGTTACATTCCCTGTTACCGCTAATACAGCATTGTTCGGGCAGTAAAATTTCTGGAAAAATGCTTTCACATCACCCATAACAGCATGCTTAATATGGTCAATTTCTTTGCCAATTGTTGGCCATAAATACGGATGTACTTTATAAGCCAGTTTAGGTAATTCCAGCCACACATCACCGTAAGGTTGATTAAGATAACTCTGTTTGAATTCTTCGATTACCACGCTACGTTGAACTTCAAGGCTTTTATCAGAAAAAGCAAGGCTAAGCATACGATCTGACTCAAGCCAGAAAGCCACTTCAAGATTGGATGCAGGAAGGCTTAAATAGTAATTAGTAATATCGTTATTGGTGAAAGCGTTATTTTCTCCGCCGGCTTGTTGCAAGGCATTATCAAAGTCAGCAATGTTAACTGACCCACCAAACATCAAATGCTCAAACAAATGGGCAAACCCTGTTCTCTCAGGGTCCTCATCGCGTGCACCAACATTGTATAGCACATTTACACACGCCATAGGAGTTGATGTGTCTCGGTGTACTATAACCTTTAGTCCGTTTGCCAGCGTAAACCGTTCGAATTGTATCATACTTTATATTAATTATTCAGGCATAGTAAAGTTGCCCGCTTCTTTTTTAGCTGTTTTAAATTCTTCAATTATTTCGTGAACAATATCTTTTACAGGTTTTATATCTCGCACAGCTGCGGCAATCTGCCCTATTTCCAGTTCTCCTTCTTCCATATCACCTTCAAACATTCCGTGCTTTGCTCTTGCTCTTCCTAATATCTGTTGCAGTTCCTCTACCGATGCACCTCTGTCCTCAGCCAGTTGTATTTTTTTATAAAATTCATTCTTCAAAAGCCTTACAGGTACCAGTTTTTTCATCGTAAGCACGGTATCGCCTTCCTGCGATTGAATTATTTTCTTTTTAAAATCGGGGTGAACAGAAGCTTCATCCGAAGCAACAAAACGTGTACCTATCTGAACGCCATCTGCTCCTAAAGTCATGCATGCCAGCATGGCCCTGCCGCTGGCAATTCCCCCTGCAGCAATTAATGGAATATTTACCACTTGTTTTACCATAGGAATAAGGCAGAGTGTAGTCGTTTCTTCACGGCCATTGTGCCCACCTGCTTCAAAACCTTCCGCTACAATTGCATCTACACCAGCCTCTTGTGCTTTAAGTGCAAACTTCGCACTGCCAACTACATGCACTACAGTAATACCTTGTTTTTTGAAAAAAGGTGTCCATGTTTTGGGGTTACCTGCCGATACAAAAACAATCTTAACTCCCTCATCAACAATTATTTTCATTACTTCTTCCAAATCAGGATAAAGTAATGGCACATTAACACCGAAAGGCTTATCGGTAGCTTGTTTGCATTTACGAATATGGTCTCTTAAAACATCTGGATACATAGAAGCCGCTCCTATAAGACCCAAACAACCGCTGTTAGAGGCTGCGGAAGCAAGGCGCCAACCGCTGGTCCATAGCATACCTGCTTGTACTATCGGATACTTTATTTGAAAAAGTTGCGTTATTCTGTTCACAAGGTGCGAAGATATAGATTATGATGCGTTCAAATAACAGTGAAAGTGTAATTTTTAGAGCTATTTTCTGACAATCCTGTTATGCGCGAAAAATCTTACCTTTGGCAGTCTTTAATAAAGCCCTAATGAAAAATATATTTAATGAAGCTGACAGGAACGAAATACTTCAGCGCATTGAAAAACTTACACCGGAAAGTAAACCGTTATGGGGCACAATGAATGTTGCACAAATGTTTGCACATTGTGCAAGTGCAGCTAAGATGCCAACCGGAGAAATTGCCACTAAGCGTGTGGGCTTCCCAATTAATATACTGGGCAAACTTATTAAATCTAAAGTTTTAGCTGAAGGTCCATTCCGCAAGAATTCACCTACAGCTGCTGAACTTAAAATGACCGACCCTAAAGAATTTGATATTGAAAAGACAAATTTTATTCGTGCCGTGAAAAAACTTTCTACTGAGAATGCAGTGGAAAAAAATGCCGTACATCCATTTTTCGGTTCAATGACCCCGGAAGAATGGGGACGTATCAATTATAAACATGCTGACCACCATTTAAGCCAATTCGGAGTATAATATGCGCAAGTCTCTACTTTTATTATCGATTTTTGTCTTCGTATTCATAACGGGATATAGTCAAACTAGCTACCAGGTTATAACCTATGCAGGTAATACAAGCGGAAACGCTGGTTTTATGAATAAGAAAGATACTAATGCCAGGTTCAATGGCCCTACTGCTATTGCAGTTGATACTGCTGGTAATATTTATGTGGCTGACACGTATAACAATGCTATTCGTGAGATACTTGTGACAAATGATTCAGTTATTACATTAGCAGGAGATACTGCCGGGTACAGTGAAGGGCCTGATTCTACGGTGGGATATGTAAATGGTTTAGGGTCTGTGGCACGTTTTAATTACCCATTGGGTATATGTGTTGACAAAGGCGGCAACTTTGTTTATGTGGCAGATACTTATAATAATGTGATCCGTAAAATATCGGTAGTGAAAGGCAATGTAGCTAAGGACTCTGTAAGTACTATTGCTGGTAATGATACACTTGGATATGTGAATGGCACATTTAACCATGCAGAGTTTAACCGCCCTGTTGGAGTGGCACTTGACAAATCAGGTAATTTATTTGTGACTGATGAAGGTAATAATGTAATTCGTGAAGTAGCAACTGCTTCTACAGGGTCAGTTAGTACTTTTGCCGGGCCTCAGCCCAATGATACTACTATAATATCAGGATATCTTAATGGCCGTGCAGACACTGCAGAATTTCTTGGCTTATATGGGATTACATTCGATACTGCCAATACTATGTATGTAACAGAATATAAGAACAATTCTGTTCGCATGATAAAAAATGGCATGGTAAGTACAATAGCAGGATTTGACACCATCACCTTCATTTTGCCACCCGACTCTCTTGGTGATACATTAAGATATGTTACTCCTTCCGGTTATGTAAATGGACCGGACAATGGTGTTGAGTTTAATAACCCAACAGGTATTGCCGTTGACGACTCTGGTAATATATACGTGGCTGATGAGTTCAATTATATAATCA
>DATHOD010000067.1:0-2866 GCA_035485295.1 Bacteroidia bacterium | reverse complement strand
TTTGTGTAAGTATACCTTCTCTCTAAATCCCAACTGACTTAATACTTCCTCATCTACATTCCCTTTGTTCAAATAAGCCCATTCATATTGTCTACCATGATATATATAAGCGGTGATTTGCGAAGTATCTTCTATAGTACTATCAAATGAAGCAGATAAATACGCATTGTCATATAATGAGAATAGAACCTTCTGCATTTCATGTGACCGTTGCGCCACATTATCAAACTTTCTCTGGTAATCGGGTAAGTGAAATGCCTTATCTCCTGTATCCTTAACAACGATATTTAGCAAAAATTTCCTCTGAGCCTGAATTGTATTTACATAGGCCAATAGAATGAATATTATGAAAATCTTATACTTCAGAGGCTATTTTATCTTTAATAACGTATAAAAGCTAAAAATATTAACTATTTGCTTAATTCCTTCATAAATAGAAGTAGGAAGTATAGTATCAGAAAGGATAGCCTATACCCAGATTAAGCTCAGTTCGGTTAAGCAAAGGAGTGTTGAATAGCCATTCTTGCCCTGCAGGTTTAGCCGGATCTCTGAATGGTACACCAAAATCAAAACGGAAAACAAAGTACGTAAAGTCAAACCTAAGACCTATCCCACCTCCGACAGCTACCTGATTCAGAAAGTTATTTGGCCCGGTAAGCAAAAAGTTCGCATTAGGCTCCTGAGGGTTCTTATTAAGTAACCAAACATTGCCTGCATCAATAAAGAATCCCAATCCTAAAAGCTTTATAAGGCTTACGCGATATTCTATGTTCGCCTCTAGTTTAATATCACCTACTTGTGCAATTATAGCCGGTAAGTTATACCCGCCAGGGCCAAGTGTTCTTGCTGCCCATGCACGAATATCATCTGAGCCACCAGCCCAAAAACTTTTATCAAATGGAAGTTCCTTTATAGTATCATTAATAATAGGAATGCCTGTTCCTGCTAATGCACGAACTACAATCTTTTCTTCCTTATCTAATAGGAAATAATGCCTGAAGTCAACTTGCCCCAATACATAATGTGAGTATGGATTACCGAACAATTTGTCAGGCGCATTTAAAGATTGATCTACATAATGGGGCACGAAACCTGAAAGTTCAGCATCTAACCTTAAAAAGTTAAAACTGTGTGGCTTGGTTTGATTTTGGCCATTATAAATAAATGTAACACCACCATCATTTATAGTGTGGGTGGTAAAGCTGCTAAGCAGAATAAAATTATCCGTGTTCTTTATAGCATTCAAGAATGCATCTGAATTAATTGCATTTACAAAACTCACTTCTATAAATTTCCATGTAACATGCCATTTATCAGTCATATTCCAATCGTAGTGATAGCCTATAGTTGCAATCTCGCGGGTGTACTCGGTTTGCTGCTGATAATCGTATGTGAATTTAAGTGCGGTCTGCGGATTAGCCCTGGGCTTCACGGGAATAATGGTAAATGGAATTAATGCCCTGGGTACCGATAAACTTATTTCCGGACCAAAATCAATTGTATTTAGCGAAAGTGTTTTGCCCACATCTGTACTTTGTGAAGTACCCGAAAGCAATGTTTGCGCCTCAAGACCATATTTGAATTTAATTTGCAGCAATTCCGCACCTTTAAATATACTGTTATTCTGGTAGGCCAAGTCACCTTGTACCCCTAATGCCCCACCAGTATTATTCCCAACTCCTTCAAGGGCAATTGATTGCCTTGTGTTCGGCATTAACTGTATGTAGCAATTCAACAGATTGCTTTGAGGTGAAACCCTTTCAAACTTAATATTAACATACCTGAATACCTTTAATTGAGAAAGGCCTGTATAGGTATACTCAACATTAGAAATACTATATAGGTCTCCTTTCCTGAAAAATATTTTTGCCAAAATTCGCTTAGGATGAAACCTAAGCTGTCCTGTAGGGTTAAGGAAAGTCGTACTATCAACCATTAAAGTATCTAGCGTGCCCAATGCATTCGGTGTTGCTGGGTTATACTGCATTTGCACATACATATTATTAATATAAAATCTTTTGTGGGGTGTTTCTATAATTGAATCTCTATATGCAGAATCCTGTACTGCATACTTCTTAATTCCAATAATAACATTCATTTGATGGTGGCCCATATTACTATCTATGTCGTAATGCACGTAGCTTTTAGAAAATGCATAAAACCCCTCATCATTCAGTTTACGTGTAATTCGCTCCCTTTCGTTTTGAAAATTATCGGCATTATAGTTGTCTCCCAGTTTTATAAGACAGCTGACAGAATCTGCAAATATGAATGGGGCAAGTTCCGGATCCTCAATTTCATATTGTACATTTTTAATTTTGTGCGGTTTACCTAATCGTATATAATATAATACTACCGCTTTGTGAACCTTTGCACGCACTGAATCTGAAACCCGGCATTCAAAGTAACCTTTGCTTTGCAATAGCAGCGTAAGTTGTTTAACTGAATTTCTTATAAGTACAGAATCAAGTATTACGGGTGGTTCGCCAACACTCATAAGCCATTCTCCAAAGGTTCTTCTGTAACTCTTATGTTTCTTTAGTTTTTTATGCTGCTGCTCCCTTATTATATTTTTTTCATCAATTTTCTTATTCTTATCGTCAATCTTCCTTTTCTTCAATACTACATCTTCTGCTTCCTTCTCAGGATCAACCAGATTATAAACAAGTAAGTGAAAAGGCAGAATGCCTAATATTTTTGTATTCGGTTTCTGCTTAATATATGCCATGAGTTGCTTTACTGCAATTTCCGGTGGCAAGGTCAAAATAGCAATCTGTTCACCAGGCAATGAGGTGAGTTTACCAGCCAGCGTTTTTGAATTCGCAAGGTCGGGATATATTATCCTATTCTGAGAAAGAAGATATTC
>DATHOD010000066.1:0-19386 GCA_035485295.1 Bacteroidia bacterium | reverse complement strand
AATTAATCAATAAGGACTCAGTAAAATGGCAAAACCGCAACAGCAATCAGGCGCAACAGCACCAGCAAAAGCAGCACGTAAACGTACTGTAAAGGCAGACGCTGTAGGACAAGTGCATATTAACGCAACGTTCAACAATGTTATTATAACCTTTACCAACAACAGCGGTCAAACCGTTGCATGGTCAAGTGCAGGTAAAATGGGTTTCAGGGGCGCTAAGAAAAACACCCCGTTCGCTGCCCAGGTAGCTGCGCAAGACGTAAGCAAAATGGCTTTTGACCACGGTATCCGTAAGGTTAAGGTATATATAAAGGGACCTGGTGCAGGCAGAGATTCAGCTATCCGTAATATTGGTGCTTCCGGCATCGAAATTACCGAGATAATGGATATCACCCCGCTTCCGCACAATGGTTGCAGGCCTCCGAAAAGAAGAAAAATGTAATTCTAATTAATATTAATAGTTAAGCAATGGCAAGATACACAGGTCCTCGTTCAAGAATAGCAAGAAGGTTTAAAGAACCAATTTTCGGCCCGGATAAGGTGCTTGAAAAGAAGAATTACCCTCCGGGCCAGCATGGCTTTGGAAAGAAGAAGGGCTCTAAGCATTCTGAATATTCTGAACAGCTAAACGAAAAGCAAAAAGCAAAGTATACCTACGGAATACTTGAAAAGCAATTCCGTAAGACCTTTGCAAGAGCAAGCCGTTCAAAAGGCGTTACCGGTGAAGTATTGCTTCAGTTGGTAGAGTCGAGGCTTGATAACGTTGTGTACCGTATGGGAATTTCTCCTACACGTGCAGGCGCCAGACAAATAGTAAACCATAGCCATATACAAGTAAACGGATCGGTGGTAAACATTCCATCATACACTTTAAAGGCTGGCGATAAGATATCTGTAAGGGAAAAGTCAAAGTCACTTGAAGTTATTGCTAATGCAGTAGGTTCTGGTAACCCGCACCCATACCCATGGATCGAGTTTAACGCTGCGAGCCTGGAAGGTACTTATGTTTCTGTTCCTGCAAGGGATCAGATACCTGAGAACATTAAAGAACAGCTTATCGTTGAATTGTATTCCAAGTAATAATAATCCTTCAAACTAAATACCAACATGGCAATATTAGCATTTCAAAAACCTGATAAAGTAATAATGACTTCATCTACCGAGGTAGAAGGAGAATTTGAATTCAAGCCTTTAGAGCCTGGTTATGGCATTACTATTGGCAATGCGTTAAGGCGTATTTTGCTTTCTTCTCTTGAAGGGTATGCTATCTCTTCAGTGAAGATTCAAGGCACTGACCATGAATTCTCTACTATTAAGGGTGTTATGGAAGACATTACCGAAATTGTATTGAACCTGAAACAAGTAAGGTTTAAGAAACAAATTGAAGGTACCAATACTGAAAAAGTTTCTATTTCTGTAAGCGATAAGGAAGTACTTACTGCCGGTGATATTGGCAAATTCACTTCAGCGTTCCAGGTTCTTAACCCAGACCAGGTTATCTGCCGTATGGAATCAAGCGTGAAGCTGAAAATGGATATTACTATTGTAAAAGGCCGTGGATACGTTCCTGCTGAAGAAAACAAGCCTTTGAACGCTGAAATAGGCTTAATCCCTATCGATTCTATCTTTACCCCGATTAAGAATGTAAAGTATACCGTTGAAAACTTCCGTGTAGAACAAAAGACTGACTACGAAAAACTTTTGTTGAATGTTGTTACCGATGGTTCTATACACCCTAAGGAAGCATTAAAAGAAGCAGCTAAGATTCTTATATACCACTTTGCATTGTTCTCCGATGAGAAGATCACCATTGATCTTGACAGCAAGAGCCAAAGCGAAGAACTGGATGAAAACGATTTAAGGATCCGTCAATTGCTTAAGACAAAGCTTGTTGATATGGACCTTTCAGTACGCGCTCTTAACTGCCTGAAGGCAGCTGAGGTAGCTACATTGGGCCAGTTAGTAACATTCAACAAGAACGACCTTTTGAAATTCCGCAACTTTGGTAAGAAGTCACTCACCGAAATTGAGGACCTTATCAAAACCAAAGGACTTTCTTTTGGTATGGCTACTGACAAATACAGACTAGACAAGGAGTAATATATAATTACGAATTAAAAATTACGAATTAGTAATCGCTGATTTTTAATTTTTAATTACTAATTTTTAATTAAAGAAATGAGACACTTAAATAAGCACAATCACTTAGGCCGCACAGCTTCACACCGTAAAGCGTTGTTAGCGAACATGTCATGCTCTCTTATACTTCATAAGAAGATCAACACCACTGTAGCTAAGGCTAAGGCACTGAAGATATATGTGGAGCCAATTATCACCACATCTAAAGAAGATACTACACATGCACGCAGAATGGCGTTCAGCTACCTTGGCGACAAGGAGAGCGTGAAGGAACTCTTTAGGGTAGTAGCACCAAAAATTGCTACACGCCCAGGTGGATACACACGTATACTTAAAACCGGCGCAAGGCCAGGCGATAATTCACAAATGTGTTTGTTAGAGCTTGTTGACTTTAATACAACCATGGAAGGCGGAGCTGAAAAAGCTACTGATGCAAAAGCTAAAGGCACGACACGTCGTGGACGTAAGAAAGGCGGAGCTGGAGCAGAAAAGGCTACTAAAGCTGCTGAAGCTACTGCATAGTTGCAACGGAACAATAAAGAAAAGCCCTGCAGAAATGCGGGGCTTTTTGCTTTTACGAAGTTTTTTATTAAACTTTGTAAGCAAATACTTACTATGTCGAAAAGGAATATTTTTCCATTTTTGGTTTTTCTTTTTTCAAGTGTTGTTTTAAAGGCTCAGATTATTAATACTATTGCAGGTAATGGTGTTGCAGGTTTTAGTGGAGACGGAGCAGCTGCCACAGCAGCAGAATTGAACGCTCCTACAGATGTGGCTCTGGATGCTTCAGGAAATCTTTATATTGTAGATAAATTTAATCAGCGTATCCGAAAAATTAATAACGCAGGTGTTATGAGCACTGTGGCAGGTAATGGCACGGCAAGTTATGGCGGGGACGGAGGGTCTGCTACAGTAGCAAAGTTAAACTACCCTCAGGGTATAGCTATAGATTCTTCTGGAAATATCTTTATAGCAGATGCATTTAATAACCGTATCCGCAAAGTAAATACTTCTGGCATTATAAGTACAGTGGCAGGTAATGGCACAGCAGGTTATAGTGGAGACGGAGGAGCAGCCACGGCGGCAGAATTATACCAACCCGCCGAAGTAGCTTTGGATGCTTTGGGTAATATATATGTGGCAGACTTTCATAATTGCTGTATCAGAAAAATAAACACATTAGGTGTTATAAGTACTATAGCTGGTACCGGTGCTGCAGGCTTTAGCGGAGATGGTGGAGCTGCAACCATAGCCCAATTAAACTATCCGGAAGGCATGGTTGTAGATGTTTCAGGAAATCTCTTTATAGCGGACTATCAGAATAACCGGATTCGCAAAGTGGACACTGCCGGAATTATAAGCACCGTAGTGGGTACCGGTGGAGCAGGCTTTAGTGGGGACGGAGGATCTGCTATTGCGGCGAAATTAAACGGGCCTTTCGGATTGGCAATTGATACTTCAGGAAATCTCTATATAGCAGACCAGAAAAATAGCCGCATACGCAAGGTAAATACTTCAGGTATAATAAACACTCTGGCAGGAGATAGTGTAGCCGGTTATAGCGGGGACGGAGGACTTGCTGCCTCCGCAGAATTAAATTATCCTGTCGGCTTGGCAATAGATACTTTGGGTAGTATCTATATAGCCGATAATAATAATTTCCGAATACGCAAAATAACCGCTGGGGCTCCATTGGTTATAAAGGAGTTTAATGATAATATGGAGACAAGCATTTATCCTATACCAAACAATGGGAATTTTAATCTACAGATCAGAAATTCCAAATTTCAAATGAAGAAAATGGAAATATATAATTCGCTTAGAGAACGGATTTACAGCCAGGTCCTTAGACAAGTTCAGGGTGACTATCAAATTGATTTAAGCAATCAACCAGCAGGTATTTATCTATATAGAGTAACTACTGAGAACGGTGAGTTGGTAGGTAGCGGGAAGCTGGTAATTCAGTAGCTCTCTTTTAGCCTGTTTATAAATAATTAATAATTTATTACATGGTATTAATATGCTTCGTAAATTTGCTCACTGATTATCGTTTCGTTTTTGTTAATGGTGTTCGCGAGGGCTGCGCCGTTGCATAAAGTTCTTTGAGATACACTATAATGAGCTTGCCACATCGCTATCGCTCCTCGCAATGACGGGTTCAGGAAAGTATGTGACATAATTATCATCGACAGAATCCGACATGTTTTTAACTGAATTAACCGGGTTGACAAAGGTTGACAGATTTGGGGTGTTTTGAAAATGACTAACTTTGATTACCAGCTTGTTATGCTTTAAAAAGCTGAAAAAGTGTCAACCCATTTAAGGTGTTGGTTATGAGTGAGAAACAAAAAATAAGGAATAGATGCTTCGACAGGCTCAGCATGACAAAAAACTTTGTCAGTTGCTAGGCACCTCGACCAGCTCAGTGTGACAAAAGCCCTCCCTATCGGGGAGGGTTGGGAGGGGTCGTATTATACCTTTTCGACCACTACAGCGGTCCCATACGCTAAAACTTCAGTTACACCCTGCATAACCTCATTAGCATCGTAACGGGCAGCAATAATAGCGTTAGCACCTACTTGCCCTGCATGTTCTATCATAAGTTCAAAGGCATCGTTACGGGTCTTTTCGCACAATTCGGTATAAATGGTAATGTTACCACCAACAAGGGCCTGAAAACCGGCTCCTATATTGCCAAAAAGGCTGCGTGAGCGGACAATAATGCCCTTTACTACGCCCAGGTTCTTCGTTATACGGTATCCTGCAAGTTCTACTCCGGTAGTTACTAATTGTTTGTCCATGGTTTTTAGTTTAATGTAGCCCCTAAGAATAGTGACTTCGGGGTAAATGAAAAAAATTACTTTTGTAAATATAATATTTATCTAAAATAAACATGACAAAGACCAGAGTAATTATAATGTGGGGTATTATAACCGGTGTGGTTGAAATAATATTCTATCAATTGTTGAATTTATCAGGCAACACCAGTGGTGGTCTGCAGTCGATTAGCTACCTGATACTATTAGGTGGTTTAATTGGCGGTATGATGCAATTCCGCAATAAAGTGAATGGCGGCTATGCTACTTTCGGAGAGCTTTATAAAGTTGGAATGTTAATGACATTGATACTTTCAGTTATAACAGTAGCTCACCTATTGATTTATATGCAGATTAACCCTGGCTTTATTGATAAAATACTTGATCAGGCAAGGGTAAATATGGTTAACAAAGGAATGACCGACGATCAGATAAAAATGGGAATGCACTATACCCAAATGTTCACAACCCCTTTAATGATGTCAATCTTCGGCTTTATTGGAAATATTATTGGTGGTGCAATACTTGGACTTTTAGCTGCAGGTATATTGGCTAAGCAAAAGCCTTTTATGGAAGAGGACAATAATACATTGCCTTCGTAAGTTATTTGTTTCGAGAAAGGTATGGATATATCGGTAGTAGTCCCTTTATTTAACGAAGAAGAATCTCTCAGGGAACTTTGTGCTTGGATTGACAAAGTAATGAAAGCTAATAACTTCTCATATGAAGTATTGCTTACTGACGATGGCAGTACCGATGGTTCATGGAAAGTAATTGAAGAAATCTGCCAGCAGAATAGTTCGATAAAAGGGCTCAGACTTCGTAGGAATTATGGTAAATCAGCAGCGCTGAATGTGGCTTTTGAGAAGGCACAGGGGCAGGTTGTAATTACTATGGATGCTGACTTACAGGATTCTCCTGACGAGATACCTGACCTTTATAAGATGATAACGAAAGATGGTTTTGACCTGGTATCCGGCTGGAAGCATAAGCGCTATGACCCGATAAGTAAAACCATTCCAACTAAGCTATTTAACTGGGCCACGCGGAAAATGTCGGGGATATATTTACATGACTTCAACTGTGGATTAAAAGCATATAGAAAGGAAGTGGTGAAGAATGTACAGGTACACGGTGAAATGCATCGCTACATACCGGTTATTGCCAAATGGGCTGGCTTTGCTAAGATAGGAGAGAAGCCTGTGGCACACCAAAGTCGCAAATACGGAGTAAGCAAGTTCGGTATGAGCCGATTTGTAAATGGGTTCCTTGATCTGCTCTCTATCAGCTTTGTTACCAAATTTGGACGCAAGCCTATGCATTTGTTTGGTTTGATAGGCACTATAATGTTTATGATTGGCTTTGTTATTGCAGCCGTTCTCACATACGATAAATTCGTGAACCATATTTATAAAATGACCGATAGGCCTATTTTCTATTTCGGTATGCTGGCTATGATACTAGGAACTCAGTTCTTTCTCACTGGCTTCCTTGCCGAGTTGGTTTCCCAAGGCAATAACGATAAGATGCATTACCAGGTAGAAAAGCAGTTAAATATCCAATAACGAATAAGAAATGTTGAATGTTGAAGTTTAAGAAAAGGGTTGAGTTTAATTGGGAGTTCGTTATTCAGTATTCAATATTCGATATTTTGTAAGTATGGATATTAAATCGGTGAAATTCGATTGCAAGTTCTTCAGAGGTGACATACCATGTAAGCCTAATAAGTTAAGAGGCAAAAAGTGTACCTGCGACGAATACATTCCAGTTAGCCATCGCATTCTCATTATAAAATTAGGTGCTTTAGGTGATGTTATTCGTTCTACAGCATTGCTTGCAAAATACAGGAGTCTTTACCCGAATGCACATATAACCTGGATAACCCATTCGCCAGATATATTGCCACACGACGGAAGTATTGATGTTATTGGTAAGTTCGAGTATAAGAATATATTTCCACTTCTCTCGCAAGAGTTTGATATAGCTATTAATCTTGATAAAGATGTTGAAGCATGCACTTTGCTCTCATTAGTGAAGGCAAAGAAAAAGCATGGCTTTACCCGAGAAAATAATCATTTGGCTGGCACTAACGCAGCGGCAGAGAGAAAGATTGTTACTGGGCTGTTTGATGATGAATCGAAAGCAAATACAAAGAGTTACCCGCAAGAGATATTCGATATATGTGAACTTGACTTCCAGAAAGAGGAGCCAGTACTAAATGTAAATAAGGAATTGGTGAAGAAATGGGAAGCCTTATTAAGGGAGAAAGCAGGGAGCAGGAAGATAATAGGTTTGAATACCGGTTGTGGGCCTCGTTGGTTAACGCGTTTATGGCCTGAAGAATATTGGATCAACCTTGTTGGTCAATTGCAAAAAGCTAACTATTACCCTGTGTTTTTAGGCGGCCCTGATGAAAATAAGAAAAACACAATGTTCTCGGCTGAAACCAATGCATACTATCCGGGTACATATTCACTTGAAGAATTTATTGCTATTACTGCAAATTGCGATTTAGTAGTGACCGCAGTAAGCATGATGATGCATATTGCCATTGGCTTGAAAAGGCCATTGGTGCTGTTCAATAATATATTCAATAAGCACGAATTTGAAATGTATGGCAGAGGTATTATAGTAGAGCCGCATTCTGGATGCAGTTGCTTTTATGGTAATACCTGTACCCGCGATAAGCATTGTATGGACGACCTTCCGGTAAAAGACGTATTTGCTGCCATTCAAAAACTCGTTTGAATATCGAATAACGAACACCCAATTTTGAATGCTGAAGTTTAAAAAGGCAACTGTATTTACTTGGAAATTCAATATTCAATATTCAGTATTCAATATTAATACCAAGCTATTGGTATGAAAATTGCCTATCTCTCCACATTTTACCCATTTAGGGGTGGTATAGCCCAGTTCAATTCCGCTTTGTTCAAGGCATTGACAGATAAGGGACATGAGGTAAAGGCGTTTACATTTACCCGTCAATATCCTGAATTGCTTTTCCCTGGTAAGACCCAATATGCTGAAGCAAAGGACTCCGCCGAAGATGTAGGTGCTGTGAGAGTCCTTGATACAGTGAATCCATTAACATACGGTAAGACTGCGAAAGCGATTATGCGGTTTAAGCCAGATATGATGATCACCAAGTACTGGATGCCTTTCTTTTCGCCATCCCTAGGTACTGTGGCTAAAAGACTTAAGAAGAATGGAGTTGTGAATGTCAGCGTACTTGATAATGTTATTCCGCATGAGCAGAAGTTCTACGATAAAGCCCTTACAAAGTATTTCCTGAAGAATAATCACGCATTCGTGGCTATGAGTCAGAATGTAGTTGATGATTTATTGACGTTTGCTCCAAAGGCTAACTATGCACTTCATCCCCACCCAATGTTTGATTTTGGTGTGAAAGTAAGTAAGGAAGAAGCGAAGGCTAAATTGGGACTTTCGCCAACAGATTCATATATGCTGTTCTTTGGTTTCATCAGGCGCTATAAAGGCCTTGATCTGTTGCTAGAGGCTATGTCTGATCCAAGAATTAAAAATGGAAATGTTAAGTTAATAGTAGCAGGAGAATATTATGAGGACGCTGCTTTTTATGAGAATAAATTGAAGGAATACGGTATACAAGACAAGGTGGCAATGCATACCAATTATATCCCATCAAATATGGTTAGATATTATTTTTCAGCCGCAGATATAGTTGTACAACCATATCGAAGCGCTACCCAAAGTGGCGTTACTCAAATAGCATACCACTTCGATAAACCAATGTTGGTAACAGATGTAGGTGGATTATCTGAGATTGTGCCAAATGGTAAAGTAGGCTATGTAGTTCGGCCTAATTCATTAGCAATTGCTGATGCCATAAATGACTTCTATCAAAACTCACGGGAGGCAGCATTCGTTTCTAATACACAAAATGAGAAGAAGCGTTTTCAGTGGGATTCGTTTGCTACAGCAATAGAGGGGCTATACAAAAAGGCAAAGGCTTAATTTCCGCTCAGCAGTTTCTTTACCATTTCTGAAATGGCTTTTCCTTCTGCTTTCCCGGCTAATTGCTTAGTTGCAACACCCATGACTTTACCCATATCAGCCATATTAGATGCCCCAGTTTGAGTCATTATTGCTTTAACTGATGCTTTTAGCTCTTCAGCGCTCATTTGCTTAGGTAGGAAGCTTTCAATTACAGCAACCTGGAAGAGCTCGGCTTTTTCTAACTCTGGCCTGTTTTGACTTTTGTATATTTCTGCAGATTCCTTACGTTGCTTCACCATTTTCATCATAGCCTTTGTTTCAGCATCATCGCTGGTGCCCTTTTCTGATGATTTCAATAAAAGGATCTCTGATTTAATAGCGCGTAAAGCGTTCAGTTTTTCTGAATCTTTAGCGAGCATAGCAGCTTTTATGTCTGCGTTGATCTTTTCTTCAAGTGTCATGTTGTAATATTTTAAAGAGGATCTTTTAAAAACTTAATACATTCTGCCGGGTTAGGGGAGGAGAATACTGTATTGCCTGCAACAAGTATATCAGCACCGGCACGCATCAATGGCAATGCATTGTCCAAGTCGACACCACCATCGATTTCGATTTTTGTCTTGGCGCTATTTTCTATAATAAGTTGCTTGAGACGTAATACTTTGTCAAAGGTATGTTGTATGAACTTCTGTCCACCAAAGCCAGGGTTAACGGACATAACACATACTACATCAATATCGCGGATAACCTCTGATAAAGCACTTACGGGAGTATGAGGATTAATAGCTACTCCAGCTTTCATGCCATGGTGTTTTATTGTTTGTATTGTACGATGAAGGTGTGGACTTGCTTCATAATGAACCGTTAATAAACCGGCACCTGCATTTTTGAATTCTTCTATATAACGTTCAGGTTGAACAATCATAAGGTGAACATCGAGCATTTTTTTTGCATGCTCTTTTAAGGCTTTCATTACTGGGAATCCAAAAGAAATATTAGGAACAAATACACCATCCATTACATCCACATGAAACCAATCTGCCTCACTGGCATTTATCATATCAATAGCACCTTTCAGGTTGCTAAAATCGGCTGATAGTATTGATGGTGAAACTAGTAATGGCATATTTTACAAGATGTTTTTGAATGATAGCAAAGGTAATATTAATAAGTGAATACTTATTTGAAAAATGGATGGTTTTGTTTCTTCTTGTAGCGGTAGTGTGGCATTTAATAAACTATCTATCTTTTCAGTATATTAGTCTTTTATATCTTGGTCTTATGCAAAACCCCACCCAGTATATCCTAATAATACTATTAGTAGTATATGCTATTATTAAAAGGGTTCGACGTGCATTTTACTTTCAGAAGTATTCAAAACCGGCGCTTGTTTTTAAAATCGCACTGTTTTCTCTTATTTCACTTGCATTATTATGGTGGGCAACTGCAAATCCAATACAATACATGTTCGACTTAGGTGGATTGGCATTAGGAATTGGCTTGGTTTACTTTGGAGTAAAGCATATGGTTATGGAGAAAAGAAAAGATGGTTTGTATTTCCGAACACATGTTTGGGTGGAAGTCGCAATACTTTCTATTTTCTTTATACGTATTGCGTATAGGTTTTATACCATATATACCGAATATGCAGGTGCAGCGCCTGATGAAGTTATTAGTCATAAACTGCGCTATGCTAGTGATCCATTTACTGGTATTGTATTCTTTTTGCTCTGTACATATTACATTGCATACTATACTTATATTTACAGGAAAGGCTTGGAAATGCTTAGTACTGATAGTAATTCTTAATTAAACTTTAATAAATAAAACAACCCCTATGAAAAGATCAGCAACAGCCCAATGGAATGGTTCGGTAAAGGAAGGCAAAGGAAACCTTACCACTCAAAGTACAACTTTAAATAAAACTCAATACTCTTTTAGCAGTCGCTTTGAAAACGGTGTTGGCACAAACCCTGAAGAGCTTATTGCTGCTGCCCATGCCGGATGCTTTACTATGAAGCTTAGTGGTGTGTTAGGCGCGGCAGGTTTCCCTCCTGAATCACTTGAAACAACTTGTACTGTTAATTTAGAGAATGGGGCTATAACTACCTCTCAATTGGTTTTGAAGGCTAAGGTGCCTGGAATTAGCAAAGAAGTTTTTGATGCTAGTGTGAAAGATGCAGAACTAAATTGCCCTATATCTAAGCTGTTTAAGGCGGATATTAGTGTTGATGCAAGCCTTCTCTAAGCTATAACTGAAATAGTTATTATTTATGCAAACCTTGGTGCAAGGACTAAGTCCTTTGTGCCATGTTTGTATGAGTAAAAACCAATTCCTGATTTTACACCTAAGTCGCCTGCAGTAACCATATTCACTAATAGCGGGCATGGTGCATATTTAGGATTGCCTAAGCCATCATGCAATACTCTCAATATAGAAAGACAAACGTCTAAGCCTATAAAGTCAGCTAATTGCAATGGGCCCATTGGGTGAGCCATGCCTAGTTTCATAACGGTATCAATTTCCATGACACCACCAACGCCTTCAAACAAAGCATAAATGGCTTCGTTTATCATGGGCATAAGAATACGGTTCGCTACAAAGCCCGGATAGTCGTTAACCTCAGTAGGTATTTTGCCCAGCTTTTTTGATAACTCCATTATGGTAGTTGTTACGGCATTTGACGTATTGTATCCACGTATTACCTCAACCAGTTTCATAACTGGTACAGGATTCATGAAGTGCATACCTATTACTTTATCAGAGCGCTTAGTTTGTGCTCCAATCTTAGTAATCGATATGGAAGAAGTGTTGCTGGCTAGTATAACATCGGCAGGACATAAGGTATCTAAGTCTCTGAATAGTTTAAACTTAATATCAGGGTTTTCCGTAGCAGCTTCAACAACCAATTCACAGCCATTTACACCTTTTGCAAGGTCTGTATGGGTTGTTATGTTTTTAAGAGTATTTGCTTTATCTTGTTCTGTAATGCTGCCTTTAGCAACCATACGGTCAAGATTTTTACCAATCGTTGCTAATGCTTTTGCAAGAGCGTCTGCTGATATATCAATTAGCGATACATTATAACCACATTGAGCGAAGGTGTGGGCTATTCCATTGCCCATAGTACCTGAACCAATTACTCCAATATTTTTCATAAATAGAATATTTTTTGCAAACGTAGGGATTATAAGTGAAAAGTGATAAACTAAAAATGAAAAAGAAGACCCACTGTAGTTTTTTACCTTGTAGGATCTTCTTGAAGTAATAGCTTTATGTCTACAACCATTCGGCTTACATCAGCTGAATCGGTGCCCTTGTAGACTCCTCTTATTCGGTCATGGGTATCAATTAGGACCATATTATCGGTATGTACAAAGTTCATACTTGCACTATCGTCAACAGCAGCATAATATGATTTGTGCGCTAGTTCATATATCTCTTTTTTATTTCCGGTTAGAAAGTACCATTGATACGGAACCGCATCGTGCATTTGGGCATAATTAAATAATACAGGGACAGAATCTCTTATAGGATCAACTGTATATGAGACAAATTTAACCTTAGTATTTCCAATAAATGACTTGGTTGCAGATTCCAGTTGGCTATTCATTTTTTTGCAAATACCAGGACAGGTGGCATAAAAGAAGTTTGCAACAAATATTTTATTCTTAAACGTATCAAGAGTTACTGTTTGCCCTAACTGGTCTATCATTTTAAAAGGCATAACGGTATGGTAATCGGTATCCTTGGTATTGGCATTGTATTCCTTCTCCCCATAAATAGGTAGAATGCGTAAAGGCTTTTTATTCTCTGAGTGGATAAAAGCTAAGCCGAGCATTGCTAATGCTGCAATTGCAAGTACTATGTTGAGAAAGGGGAATTTGCGTTGAGACGACATAAGAGCTTGTTTTTTTAACGCCGCAAAGATATGTATTACGGTGTACATATAGGAATCAGATGAGGGCTAAAACGCTATATTTGTTTACTCATTTAATACAGATTTATGAAAGATGCATTTATAGTTGATGGAGTTCGTACTGCGGTTGGCAACTTTGGAGGAACTCTCTCAGTTGTCCGCCCTGACGATATGGCTGCACTGGTGATAAAGAAGCTTTTAGAAAAGAACCCTTCTCTTGATCCTAAAGCCATTGATGATGTTCTTTTAGGGTGTGCAAATCAGGCAGGTGAAGATAACCGTAACGTTGCCCGTATGGCATTATTAATAGCAGGTTTACCATATGCAGTTCCGGGTGAAACAATTAATCGTCTTTGTGCTTCAGGGCTTTCAGCGTCTATAAGTGGTGCGCGCGCCATACAAACTGGTGATGCCGAAGTTATTATTTCAGGTGGAGTAGAAAATATGACACGTGGTCCATGGGTTATTTCTAAAACGTCAACTCCTTTTGGCAGAGATGCTCAAATGTTCGATTCCAGTTTTGGGTGGAGGTTTATTAATACCAAATTGCAAGAGTTATATGGTACTGATAGTATGGGCGAGACTGCTGAAAATTTGGCTGAACTATATAAGATAAACCGTGAAGATCAAGATAAGTTTTCATTGAACTCACAACAAAAGGCTACCAAGGCTAAAGCAGAAGGTAGGTTTAAAAAGGAAATCGTAGCGGTGGAGATTCCACAACGTAAAGGCGAACCTAAAATATTTGCCGAAGATGAGTTTATAAAGCCTAATACAAGTATGGAAGTATTGAGTGGTTTAAAACCGGCCTTTCGTAAAACAGGAACTGTAACAGCTGGTAATTCATCAGGGTTGAATGATGGTGCAGCTGCTTTGCTTCTTGCTTCAGAAAATGCGGTAAAGAAATACTCATTAAAACCTTTAGCAAGAGTTGTTTCAATGGGAGTAGTGGGAGTAGAGCCACGCATAATGGGAATTGGCCCGGTTGAAGCTTCAAATAAAGCATTAAAAAAGGCAGGACTCACCTTTAAGGATATTGATATAATTGAACTGAACGAAGCCTTCGCTGCGCAGAGTCTGGCTTGCATAAGGCAATGGGGATTAGCAGATGACGATGCTCGTATTAATCCGAATGGAGGTGCTATAGCTATTGGTCACCCATTGGGTATGAGCGGAGCAAGAATATTGCATTCTGCAGCAATAGAGCTACATGAGAAGAAAAAGAGATACGCTCTGGTTACCATGTGTATTGGTGTAGGGCAAGGCTATGCAGCTATTATAGAAAGAGTATAATCTTAGAACAGATTAATTTATCTAATTATGATATATGAATTCAATGGATTTCGCCCTGTAGTGCATGAATCGAGCTTTGTGCACCCACAGGCATGTGTTACTGGCAATGTGATTATTGGTAAAGATGTTTACATCGGTCCCGGTGCTGCTATCCGTGGCGATTGGGGTGAAATAATTATTAAAGATGGTTGTAACGTGCAGGAGAATTGCACTATTCACTTATTCCCTGGCATTACCGTCATATTAGATGAGAACTCGCACATAGGTCATGGCGCTATTATACATGGGGCATATATTGGTAAGGATGTATTAGTTGGCATGAACTCAGTAGTGATGGATAGGGCAAATGTTGGGGAGGGTAGTATTGTAGGTGCACTTTCGCTGGTACCAGAGGGTATGAATATACCGCCACGCAAACTTGTTGTTGGTTCTCCTGCAAAGATCATTAAAGAAGTTACCGATGAAATGCTGGCATGGAAGGCTGAAGGCACCAAAATATATCAGCGATTGCCTAAAGACATGCAGGATACCTTTAAGCCTTGTGAGCCATTAAGGCGGGTGCCTAAGTTTAGGAGGAAACAGGCAGAGTTTTTCCAAACCTGGCAGCGGGAGAAAGTAAAATAAAATCCTTTTTATCTTATTTTATTCATAATTGATAAGGTCTTACAGCCTTTGTAGCTATTTGTGATGCTTTATTGATAAATATCATTTTGTTTGATCTTTCAATATGGTTTCTTTGCGTAGTGAAACCTGAGGACGAATATTTGCGTATATACCTATAAATCACTTAAAAATGGCACCTGAAGAATACGAGCAAGTAATACATGAAACTTTTTCTACTAAGAGAGTACTTACAATTGGCTGTATTATGGCTTGCTATATAGTTTTAGTATATATGCTTACAAATTTATTATAAGATATAAAGTGAGGGGGAGGCGGATAGAACTCAGGCTGGAATAGTCTGAGTTTTTTATTTTTTAATCAGTAGTGCCACATTTTCAACGTGAGATGTATGTGGGAACATATCCACCGGTTGCATTACTTTAACCATATATTTTTCTGACATCAAAGCTATATCTCTCGCCTGTGTAGATGGGTTGCAACTTACATATACTATTTTCTCAGGAAGTATTTTCAGAAGTGCATTTATTACATCAGGGTGCATGCCACCGCGAGGGGGATCAGTTATTACAACACTTGGTATTCCATTATGCCTGCAGAACTCTTCAGTAAGCATATCTTTCATGTCACCTGCAAAAAAGTCGGTGTTGGTAATATTATTTAACTGCGCATTTAGTTTTGCATCTACCACAGCCTGTTCAACGTATTCAATTCCTATAACTCGTTTTACTTCACTGGAAACAAAGCTAGCGATGGTTCCACAACCGGTATATAAGTCAAATACTATTTCATCACCTTTAAATTCAGCAAACTCGCTCACTTTAGCATAGAGTGCATTCGCCTGGGAAGTATTAGTCTGGAAGAAAGACTGAGGCGATATTCTAAAGTTTAATTTCTTTCCGTTTCGTAAAGTAAGAGCCTCGGTTATATAGGTTTGGCCTTTAAATGACTCAGCGTTCAAATCATTAAAACTGTCATTCTTTTTAGGGTTAATGATATAGAGAAGTGATGTTATCTGAGGAAATTTTTCTGCTGTATAGTTCATTATCTTTTCCCTCATCTCCTTGTCTTCCTTAAAGAAAACAAATACTACCATCAATTCTCCTGTTGTAGTATCACGTACCATCAGGTTTCGTAAAAAACCTTCTTGCATACGTATGTTGAAGAATGGCATATTTTCTTTTACTGCAAATTCCTTTACTGCCATCCGTATGGCATTCGAGGGGTCCGGTTGCAGGTGGCATTCTTTTATATCAATTACCTTATCGAACAAGCGAGGGACATGAAAGCCTAAACCGGGTTGGCCGAAGTTGCTTTCATTCATCTCATCTTGTGGCAACCAGCGCTTATTTGAGAACGTGAACTCCAACTTATTACGATACTTATAAATGCTCTCAGCACCAAGTATGGGTAATGTTTTTTCTACGGTAACACCACCAATACGTTTAATCGCTTCTTCTACTTGTTTTTGCTTGAGTGCTAATTGTGTGGCGTAGTCAAGGTTTTGCCAGCTACATCCACCACAACTGCCAAAATGGAAACAAACGGGTTCAACTCGATTTGGTGAGGGCTTTGTTATTTTTATTAATCGTCCTTCGGCATGGCGCTTTTTGCTTTTGTATATTTCTATATCGGCAATATCGCCTGGTACAAGGCCCTTTATAAATATCACTTTCCCATTGTGGCGAACAACGGCTCTTCCTCCATCCCCAATGTCTATGGCTTCTACGTTCTCGGCTATTTCGTTTGGCATAATTACAGTATAAAGGGCGCAAATATCGCCTTATATTGCTAAATTTGCTGTAATAAAGTAAAACGTTATGGAAACAATGGCAACAACGGGGAAAAAGGCAGCACACTCAATTGAGTTGGAAAATAAGTATGGAGCTCACAATTATCACCCATTACCGGTAGTATTGGAAAGGGGAGAAGGCGTGTATGTATGGGATGTTGATGGTAAGCAATACTTCGATTTCCTTTCTGCGTATTCTGCCGTTAACCAAGGACATTGCCATCCAAAAATTATTAATGCGTTGGTTAGTCAGGCAAGCAAGCTAACCCTTACTTCTCGTGCTTTCTATAATGACTCTTTAGGCGAATACGAAAAATTTATAACTGAGTATTTTGGTTATGAGAAGGTATTGCCTATGAATACCGGTGCCGAAGCGGTTGAAACAGCTATAAAGCTATGCCGCAAATGGGCATACCAGAAGAAAGGTGTAGCTGAAAATAAAGCCAAGATAATTGCGTGTGAAGGCAACTTCCACGGACGTACCACTACGATTATATCGATAAGCAATGACCCTGATTCCCACAAAGAATACGGGCCATATACTCCCGGATTTGAACTTATTCCGTACAATGATTTAGAAGCGCTTCGCAAAGCACTGGAAGATACAAATGTAGCAGGCTTTTTAATTGAACCTATTCAGGGTGAAGCTGGAGTAGTAGTTCCTGATGCTGGGTATCTTTCTAAGGCAGCTGAAATGTGTAAGAAAGCCAATGTATTGTTTATAGCAGATGAAGTCCAGACTGGTATTTCGCGTACAGGAAGGTTACTCGCCGTTAATCATGAGAACGTTAGGCCTGATATTATAATATTAGGTAAAGCATTGTCAGGTGGAGTATATCCTATATCGGCTGTATTAGCTGATGATGAGATTATGCTCTGTATTAAGCCGGGTGAACATGGTTCTACTTTTGGTGGTAACCCGTTAGCTGCTAAAATTGCAATTGCTGCACTTGAAGTAGTTCATGATGAAAAGCTATCGGAGAACGCAGCTGCCATGGGTGAATTATTTCGTGCAGAATTGAAGAAGATTAAATCTGACAGGGTATCAGTAGTGCGTGGCAAAGGATTATTAAATGCTATTGTTATTACACCTAAGAATGGTAAGACAGCCTGGGATGTTTGCCTTGCATTACGTGATAATGGACTGTTGGCAAAGCCGACGCATGATCATATTATTCGTTTTGCCCCTCCATTAATTATTACCAAAGAACAAATTCTTGAAGCTGCAGATATTATCAAACTGACTATAGAGAACCTAGATAAGTAAGTTCCGAGGCGTAGATTACTCATACACTACTATTACCACATATTTTGATGTACTCCAGAAAGAGGTCGGATCATTTATGAATAATGAGTCCGGTTTTGATTTATTTGAAAAACCATGATAATTATTTGTAACCCGGTAAGAATCCTTTGGGTGATCGGTAACCAGTTTGTAGAATCTATCATTGATAGGTATTACATGAAGCTTCTCCATATCTCCTTTGGTGAAATAACTGGCATTGGGATCTTGCTTCATTTGCAGGTCCAGATCCAAACTTGCAACTACACCTTTTTTAGAAAGTATCCCTTTCTTTTTAAGCTCAGGTATCGTGCCTATCACATAATAGACTGCATGGCTTTTGCTAGCAATCTCAGGTGCTTTTGTTTTTGGCACCTTAATTACGCTCGTAGTATCCGGGGCAGCCTTCATCACCGAGTCCTTCTGTTGTAATTCCTGGTGTGTTGTGGTAGAATCTGTTACACTTACAGAATTGGCCTGACGTTCATGGTTGCAATTACAACCTTCAATAAACAGAACTGCTACCGATAAGCATAATAATATTTTCATTTTTTTAAAATATTGAAGGTTATTATTGTCTAGAGGTTTCCATGGTTTTATCTTTTCATCATCAATAAAACTACAAGTACCGCGATTCCAACAGTAGCAAATGACAAAAGGAATATGGCGAAATATTTAGAGATGCTGAACTCCCTTTCCATTATTCTTATGGGTTCAGTAACAATGTAGCTTACCCAATGTGTTATTCTATTCCAGGAATGTTTGCCTTTTACCACATAATCTGTAGCGCCCGCCTTAAACGATTCTATAGCTTCTGCCACATCTTCGTTCTTAGACAACATAATAACTTCCGTTTTTGGATTAATGGCTTTTATCGATTTCAGAATATCCACACCGTGCCCGTCCTTCTGAGAAGAATCAAGGAATACTATATCGGGTTTTTCATCTACTTTTTTCAGGCAACTTTCTCCGTCATTAAAGGTTGATATATGTATACTTTCCCCAAACCTGCGTTGTAGGTATTCCTTTAATGCTGTAACTAGTCTCTGATTATCGTCTACGATAAATATGTTGGTCTCTAGGGTTTCCATATTGTTACGTTTTAGATATTAGGATATTTTAAGCTTTCTTTTGGGGCATCCACTTTTATTACCCGATGAAGCGGTATGCCTATGCCATTTTTCAAGGCAATCTTCGTTTCTGTTACCTCCCAAATAGTAGTTTCAACCTTTTTAAATCCTTCTACATCCTTGAAGTGGATCGTTACCTTGCTCAGATACCCATTACCCAAAAAGGTGGCTCTTTCGGCGTCAATTCTTCTTTGCTTTATATCCTCCAATGATTCAAGGACCTCGTGGTCAGGGAAATGCAAACTGACGATATCTTCCTTTTCAATAACGGGCGATATTATGGAACTGTCTGTATACATATGACTTATTTTAGCACCAAGGTAGGGCGTAATTCTGCTTTATTACTAAAATAATCGATGGGCTATGGGTAATCATGGATGAACTCCCCTTAGGATGCATTTAATTTAGACAGAGG
>DATHOD010000065.1:0-9847 GCA_035485295.1 Bacteroidia bacterium | reverse complement strand
TTCCCAAATGTTATTGGAAGATGGCGACACTATTTACTTTGCTGCGTTAGATGAACTTAGCTTTAACTCTATACACTATGTAAACGGGCATGTGGATTATGAGGCATTCAAAGCAAAAGACCTAACTATTGAACACAGTTTCCAGACCGATAATGATGCGCTTGATATCTATAAAAAGATAAAGAATCGCGGAAGAATAAATTTCAAGAAAGGAACAACGCACCATATGCAATATGTAGTTAAAGACTTTAATGGTAATACTTCTATAGTTCCATTTACTATAGAAAGTGAGAACGAAGCAACGCCAATGTTTCATGATAGCCTTATATACAATGCAACTGCACACTATCGTAAAACCTTTAACTACCAGGCACCGGGTATTCAAGTGCAAATACCTGCACTGGCATTGTTTGAAGATATGCGCTTCCGCTGCGTGACCGATACTACCAACATTCATGTTATTTCTTCGGTATATAGCGTAGGCAATAAATACACACCGCTCAACAGCGCTTTTACTGTTAGTATAAAACCTTCTGCTCCATTGGCCGATTCTATATTGCGGAGGGCTGTAGTTGTACAAATTGAAGGACGCCATGCCAATGCACTTACTACTGAAATTCAACAAGGCTTTTTAGTAGCACACCCTAAAACATTCGGAAAATTTGCCATTATGTTCGACCCGGTAAAGCCTGCTGTTAAACCAATAAATATTTACAAGAACAAGGATATGAGCAAGGCTTCATCAATAGAATTTGAAATTACCGATAACCTTTCTGGCATTGCAACTTTCAACGCTTGGGTTGACGGACACTGGATATTAATGGAGTTCAATCCTAAGAAAAACCTCATCTACTATACCTTCGATGAGCATGTAGGCACAGGCAAGCACCACTTAAAGCTTGTTGTAGTTGATGATGTAGGAAATACGAATACTTACGAAACCGAGTTTAGCCGCTAATAGTTTCTATAGGAGCAAGTACAACTTCATCGGTCTCATACTTCAAATTATTTATGATGAAGTCCTGACGTTCAGGAGTATTTTTACCCATATAATAGCTTAACAGATCGCCAACAGACCTGTCTTGTCCAATAATAACAGGCTGCAGACGTATATCGTTACCGATAAAGAACTTAAACTCATCAGGTGATATTTCACCAAGACCTTTAAATCGGGTAATCTCAGGCTTGCCACCTAATTTTTCCATAGCGGTCCTTCTCTCCTCTTCTGAGTAGCAATAGAAGGTTTCTTTCTTATTCCTTACACGGAACAAAGGTGTTTCAAGTATATATACGTGTCCGTTCTTCACCAGGTCGGGGAAGAATTGCAGGAAGAAAGTAAGCATAAGCAAACGGATGTGCATACCATCTACATCGGCATCGGTTGCAATTACAACGTTGTTATACCTAAGGTTCTCCTCTACGCTTTCTTCTATATTCAATGCACTTTGCAACAAACTGAACTCTTCATTTTCGTACACTACTTTTTTGGTGAGCCCGTATGTATTGAGGGGCTTACCCTTTAAACTGAACACTGCTTGTATATTCGGGTCGCGGGCTTTAGTAATAGAACCACTTGCGGAATCACCCTCGGTAATAAACAAAGTAGTTTCAAGCCTTCTTTCGTTGTTATCGTTATAGTGCACACGGCAGTCGCGCAGTTTGCGGTTATGCACACTGGCTTTCTTAGCTCGTTCTTTGGCAAGCTTTTGAATACCTGCCATAGCCTTGCGTTCTTCTTCACTTTGGGTGATCTTCAGCAATAAGGCTTCTGCAACAGCTTCGTTCTTGTGCAGGAAGTTATCAAGTTCCGTTTTAATAAAATCACCTATATAGGTTCTGATAGAAGGACCTTTCGGCCCCATATCCTGTGAACCTAATTTGGTTTTGGTCTGCGATTCAAAGATTGGCTCTTCTACCTTTACACTTAGCGCTGCTACAATAGACTTGCGTATATCAGCCGCTTCAAAGTTCTTTTTGTAAAACTCACGTATGGTTTTCACAATAGCCTCACGGAAAGAATTTAAGTGCGTTCCACCTTGTGTAGTATGCTGCCCATTCACGAAGGAATAATATTCTTCGCTATACGCCTGCTTACTGTGTGTCATTGCCACTTCTATATCTGCCCCTTTCAAGTGGATAATAGGATATAATATCTGGCTATAATTGATATTGCGTTCCAATAGGTCATGTAACCCTTTTTCCGATTCTATTCTAATGCCATTGAACTTAATACGCAATCCCATATTCAGGAAGGCATAGTTCCAAAGCATACGCTCAACGTGCTCTGTTATGTAGTGGTATGGCGGAAATATAGAGTCATCGGCCTGGAAAGTGATTATAGTTCCATCTGATTCATCTGAAGATGAAACAGCATGATCCTTTAATACTTCACCTTTCTTAAACTCAATTATCTTGGTTTTGCCTTCGCGAACGGACTGTACCTTAAAGTAACTAGACAATGCATTTACAGCCTTTGTACCTACACCATTCAATCCCACTGATTTCTTAAACACTTCTGAATCGTACTTAGCCCCTGTATTGATCTTAGCCACACAGTCGAGCACCTTGCCTAAAGGTATACCACGGCCATGGTCACGAATGGTAACAGTCTTATCCTTTATAACTACCTCTATTGTTTTACCAAAGCCCATTGCGAATTCGTCAATGGCATTATCTATTACCTCTTTTACCAATACGTAAATACCATCATCCTGCGATGAACCGTCACCCAACTTACCTATGTACATACCGGGACGGAAACGGATGTGGTCCTTCCAGTCAAGCGACCGTATACTGTCTTCGTTATATTTTGCTGCTGCCATAATTTTCTTTAATCGCTATGCAAAAATAACACAAGCCCTGTTAGCTGAACCACCCTGCTGCCCAATGTTATTAACAAGAAGTTAAGAACTAAGAGGTAAGAATTAAGAATAGCTCAACCACAAATAATATGAATGGCACATTAGCTTAATAACAATCTATTAAGATTTTAATAACAAATCCTTTTTATCAAAACACTTAAAGCACGGAGTAGTAAAAGTATTTTCGCGGCTTCATTTCATTCGTATTCAACCTTTTAACTATTGGTATAATTTGTGAAAAAGCAATTACTTAAACTTTCAACCCTCCTTGCTATTGGAGGAATGCTTTATTTTTCAAATATTGAATCAACTAATTCTCACGTAGCAGGCGCTCCGGCGTATTGCTCAGGCTCACCTTTCGATGGTGGACTTGTTAACGGTTCCTGCCGTCAGAGTGGATGCCATGACTCATATGTACAACAACCGGCTATTCCCGGAGATATTATAACCAATGTGCCCGATTCAGGCTATACCCCCGGCACTACTTATACTATCACCTGTGTTAGCAAGCGCCCGGTTTGTAAATACTTCGGTTTTGAATTCACTACTCAGAACAATGCTTCAACAGGTGCTGAAGTAGGCACATTAGGAAATATTGCAACATCGGGGATGGGTGGAACACAACTACTAAGTTCCAGTGGGGCGGTTTGGGTAACCCATGTTTCATCAAGCACATATAATGGCGGAGTTGATTCCTGTATATGGTCGTTTACCTGGAAGGCACCTAATCCGGGTGTTGGAACTGTGCATTGCTGGGCTGCATTTAACGGAGCTGTACAAAACACTTCAAAAAAAGGCACTTATGTATCTTTAGATTCTATTCAAATACCTGAATTTGGAGTTTCGGGCATTGGTACAATTACATCACCATCCATTCACTTCTCAGTTTACCCTAATCCTATAAAAGACTTTTTCACTGTAAACTATACCTTAAACAACTCAACCCAGGTAGAAGTTAATCTATATTCTATAGATGGGAAAAAGATAACAACTCTGCTTTCAGAAGCAGAAACCAAAGGAGATTATAGCAAGACATTACAAATCCCGGATATTGGAAAAGGAGTTTACCTTGTAGAGCTTATAGAAGGGCAACAAGCGTCTTATAAAAAGATCTTGGCTGAATAAGTATATAGTTTAGCTATTCAATTATTACCTTTCCGCTTGATATCAGGCTACCGCTTTCAGTAATAACCCTATAGAAATAAATACCTGCAGGTTGGTTTGTTAAATCTATTGAGAATTGGGAATTAGGAATTGAGAATTGCTGGTATACCTTCTCTCCTAACACATTATAGATTTCAATTGTAGGTTTTCCATATACCTCTGATAACTGAATTGTAAACTTTCCATTATTAGGATTTGGAAACAGCTTGGCTGAAGCATCCGATCGAATATTATTTAATCCAGTAATTACTGAATATATATTTTGAGTAGTGTTAGTTACTACAGCCTCATTATAATCAAAATATATATAGCCAGTATTTTTTATAACTGTACCTCCCGGTAATCCTGATTTTGGTTTTACGCTGTATTGAATAAAGCCTGTTGAGCCTTTTTGATTACCTATACTATCTGCCAGATTAATATTAGGGAAACGCACCATAAGTACATTCCCCGATAAGTTTACAGTATTCTTATTACTGTAATCAATCAATTGGAATGTTTTCATATCCAAATTTTTATCCAAGGTGTCGGTTATTAAAATATTAGTTGCAGCTGCATTACCTGTATTTTGAAAATGAATAGTATAAGTAAACCAACCGTTATAACCGGGAGCAACACTTACAGGATAAGTTTCTTTTATGTTCGGGTCGTGTGAGTTTACTACACCATAACAATACTGGTAAGTATTATTGCCCGGGTTATTATCTACACCGGGTGTAACATTTACACTTACACATATAGTATCGCCCGCTATTGCTGTTGTGTCTGTATTAAATAATAAATTAAAAGCGGTAAGATTGTTTATAGCTCCATAATCAGCTATTGCATATGTGTATATGTTACCGGCTACTGAAGGTGTAAGTGCTCCAGCACCTGGTCCAACATAAGTAACAGGTCCCGATACAATTATCTGTACCGTACCACCAATTCCAGAAGCACAATTAAGATTATACCATTGAGACATATCTCCTGCGACTACGCTTAAGCTATGTTGCATACCCGGAAATACCAAACCATTGGTACCTACTGATTGAACTCCAACATCGAAACCTGATTTACACGTAAAAGAAAAATCCACATTTGTATCTATGCTTTTCAATACTAATGTTGAATCATAACCAGGATGAGAACACTGTACCATAAATGGCATTCCGGTAGTATCTACCACTACGCTATACTTACCAGCACTATCATAAAAATTATACACCCCATTACCTGCTGAGTATGTCTGACTCAGTAAATTATTATTACTATCATAAAGCTGAACAGGAATATTACTCAGATTTACATCCCCGCCATCCATAATACAATCACTATTCATATCTTTATAAGTATACCCTACAATACCTTGTGATGAAGGGCATCCATTTGAATTGCCCGCTGCACATAGCGGGTAAGCCAATGTACCCGTAGTCATACCAGCAACATAATTAGGCAAGCAAGTGAAAGGGTTGGGAGTAAGGAAAAACAAATTAGAATCGTTTAAAGAAGTAGGAAATAAGGGGAAACATGAAATACTATTATTCTGGCATTGAAGCTGAATTAATCCATTTGGTAGTGAAGGAAGGCTCGTTAATGAATTATTCTCACAATATAAAGAAAGAAGCCCTCCGGGCAAAGAAGGGAGACTTGTTAATTCATTAAGATAACACCATAATGAAGTTAGTGTTCCGGGTAAAGGAGGAAGGTTTGTTAATTGGTTAACGCTACAATCTAAAAACGTTAGCGTACTTGGTAAAACCGGAAGACTAGTTAAGAGATTACCTGCACAGGCCAATGTTTGCATATTTCCAGGTAATGTAGGAATAGTTGAAATTTGATTCGAACTGCAATCCAGATATGTAAATGATGCAGGCAATGAAGGAAGGCTCTTTAACTGATTATCATAGCATCTTAAAGCTACAAGCGTATTAGGTAAATTTGGAATACTATCAAGCTTATTTATATAACACCACAAAACCTTCAAAGAACTGGGTAACTTATTCAATACAGTTAATCTAGTATTTCCACAAATCAAAGTATCAAGGGTATTTGGTAAAGCAGGAAGGCTTGTTAGCCTATTTGTGTCCGTTGAAGGAGAACCACTGCCGCAATCTAATGTTATAAGTGATTTAAAGTACTGTACACCTGTCAGATCTGCAATACCCATATTTTCAACATCTATCCGACTAAGAGTAGTCACAGCAGTGCTAGTAGTATCCATTTGGTTGCCACTCATTGCCGATGGTACCACTGTATTCAGGTAAGCTGCAAAATTGGCATCGGGTATGGTAACAAATTGTGCGGAGAGGTTGAAAGCTAACAATGAAAGACTAATTGTTGCAATTAACTTGTAAAGTTTTGTCATGGTGTTTGGTATTAGAGTGGATTTACCAAATATTTGAAATCGATATAAAGATAGTTATTCTTCTAAATAAAAACAAGCCACATTGAGTATATACTACAATTGATTGAGTAAACCGTTAAGATGGTTGAGCGAAACGAGATATACTATTTTACCAAATCCTCACTCTCAAGCTATCTGGCCTCCACATTTTTATATATTATTTACAAGAAAGCCTAATGAGAACCCGAAGGCCTTTTATTAATAGAATCGGAAATACTCTTGGTCATAGTATCTAGCAATTGTTTTTCAATTTTTAAAATTTCATCTCTTTTATCAGCACTTATAGTTGAAGATGGTTTTAAATATTTGGGATTAATAAACACCATTGAAAATAATAAGTTCACGCCTATTATAATTGCCCATATAGATTTCCGTCTATTCTTATCATTTATTATTGGACCAAGTTTATAATTAGTGCCCATATTAGCTGAAGCCATTTCCCTGAAAGCATTAACATCTAAATCTGTAAACGCATTTTTAGGTATAAAATATGCTTGCCTGCGTCCCATATAAATTAACAGCCACTTCTTCAGTTCAACTACTTTTAAAATTGCCGACCATTTATATTCATGCTTAAATGATCCATCTTCACTAACAATACTTATTGAATCTTTTGTAAATTGATACTTTCTTTGAGCAAATAAGTTTTTTGAAGATGCTCTTTTCACTAAAAAATATGAAATAACTGGTATGCCTACACATATAAACGACCATACTGGAAATGTCGTATCAGAAAAATCACCGGATGGAAATATTAAAAAACTATATCCTATAAAGTTTATAAACTTTACAAAAAGCATGATTAACTCAAATACCGAAATTCCAATAACAAAAGGGTTTGTGTAGAGTGAATACAATGTAACTTTATAGACATCCTTTATGTCTAGTTTCGTTTCAATTGTAATCTTTTCCATTCTATTAAATAAACCTGCGCAGTTTAAATATAAATGCGAATATTAAACCTTACCAAATCCTCACCCTAAGGCTATCAGGCCTCCACATTTTATCGCCGGGCTTAATATTAAAAGTTGTGAAGAATTCTGGCATATCGGTAAGCGGGCCTATTACACGGTATTCTGCCGGAGAGTGTTCATTGCTCTTAACCTGGTTCGCAAGTGCTTCAGGCCTTGTATTTATCATCCATGCATAAGCATAACCAATAAAGAAACGTTGGTCCGGATTTAAGCCACCAATAATCTCTTTGTCCTTATACTGCTTGGTTTGCTTAAACGCTTCGTAGCCAAACATAATACCACCTAAGTCGGCAATGTTTTCCCCTTGTGTCATTTCTCCATTTATATGCAGGCTATCTACTACCACATAGCTATTGAACTGTTTCACTATCATTTTAGTTTTAGCATAGAACTTAGCGCTGTCTTCCGGTGTCCACCAGTTGTGCAGGTTACCAAACTCATCGTATTTGCTGCCCTGGTCATCAAAGCCGTGAGTCATTTCATGTCCGAAGGTTGAACCACCAATTATAGAATATAGCAACGCATCGTCAGCAAAATGATGCTCATAGCCCGGTATAATAATGTTACAGCCCGGTACTACAATTTCGTTATTACTTGGGTTATAATAAGCATTGTATGTCTGTGGCTCCATATCCCATTCGGTGCGGTCAACAGGCTTACCATATTTACCAATCATATAATGGAACTCCCATAGGTTAGCGTTCATTACATTCTTTACGTATGATGTCCTGTCTACTTTCAATGAACTCATATCCTTCCATTTATCAGGATAACCTACCTTCATTATCATTACATCTAACTTGTGCAATGCTTTTTCTTTCGTGCCCGGGCTCATCCAGTCAAGGTTCTTAATGCGGCTTGCATATACAGCTTTAATATCCTTTGCTATCTGCATTAACTTCTCTTTAGTTCCTTTTGGCAGATAATCGCTAACATATACTTCACCAATCAGGTCACCAAGTGAACCGTCTGTTTCTTCCACTGCCCTTTTCCACCTTGGCTTAGGTTCTTTCACACCCAACATGGTAGTAGCGTAAAAGCTGAATACTTCCATATAGGTTTTATCATCAACATAGCTAGCTAAGCTTTGCATATAATGCAACTTCAAATAATTCTTCCAATCTTCTAATGGGAACGATTTGAAGTAACCATTAAGCGCTGTTAAAAATTCAGGCTGGCCAAGGATTACAGAATCAACATTTGTAAGTCCAACTGATTGAACATATAAGTTCCAGTCGAAATTTGGCATCATGCTGATCAATTCCTTAAATGGAATCTTCTTATAATTCTTTAATGGGTCGCGTGTATCTTCTCTCTTTCTTGATGTCTTTGCAATAGTGGTTTCCAACTTCATAAGGTTATCAGCAGCCTTCATAGCTTTTACACTATCATAACCCATAATTTCGTACATATTCTTTACGTGCTTCACGAATTTCTCTCTTACCATAACTGCACGCGCATCCATATCGAAATAGTAATCACGGGTTGGAAGGCTTAAACCACCTTGTGAAATATGAACAGCATTTTTACTGCTTAACCTTTCATCTTGTCCTACTTCAAAATCAAAAAATGGTCTGCCAGAAACAGTACTGATATAAGCAGCTACTTCTATAAGCCCCTTCATGTCTTTTATGTTCTCAATCTTATCAAGGTCAGGCTTAACATCAGTAATACCGTTCTTGTTAAGTGTTACACTATCCATTGCAGTGTAAAAGAAATCACCAATTTTTTGTTTAGCACTTCCCGGTTCCGCATTGGTAAGTTTGGCACATGACATGCACAGGTTATGTATCTGCGCATTGATAGTATCCTGTATGGTTTGAAAAATTCCGTTTTGTCTTTCGCTGTTCGGTATAGGGTTGTTCTTAAACCATTTGCCATTTGCAAACATGAAGAAATCTTGCGCAGGGCTAATAGTTGAATCTATATGGGATACCAGCTCATCTGGTCCGGTTGATTCAGTGTTCTTTGGTTGATTATTGCAAGAAGATAATAATGCGATTGCTGAAGCAAACGATAAAAAGACAATGTACTTTTTCATGTTAAATAATAAGTGAATATGTTTTGGTAAGACACAGTAATGAATGTAATGATAGTGAAATTACCCATTCAGAGATATGCAAAAAATATCAATAATTATAAACACTACTTATCCATTAATCCTCTAAATGCCCGAACTTACCTTTGTTAAGATCATCGTAGGCTTGTAATATTTCCTCTTTGGTATTCATTAAAAAAGGGCCATACGGAACAATAGGCTCGTTTATAGGTTCTCCGCTCAATACCAGGAATATGCTGTCTTCCAATGCTTCAATAGTAATGGTTTCTCCATCATTTTTAAATAATACAAAGTTGTCAGTCGGTGCATCCTCTGAATCATTCACTTTCACTTTTCCTTCAACAATTAGTATCCCGGTATTGAAATTCTCTGGTAGATTAATCATCAGTTTAGCACCTATCTT
>DATHOD010000064.1:0-4236 GCA_035485295.1 Bacteroidia bacterium | reverse complement strand
ATATGCCGCAGACTATGGAACAATTCAGTACTTTGATTATCTTCCGAGCGTAGAGGTTAAATATAACCTTACCGATAAACAGGCAATAAGGGCAAGTTATTTTTCTTCTATAACGCGTCCAAGTTTTGAGGAACTAATGCCTTATTCAATTGCCGGAGACGATTACACAGAAGTAGGAAACCCATATTTATTGCATAGTCAGGCACAAAACTATGATTTGCGCTACGAATTCTTTCCTTCTCCCACTGACCAAATAATGGCTGGTGTATTTTACAAAAATCTGATTGATCCTATTGAATATACTCTAACACAAGATAAAATATCTTCTCAGTACCTACAGCCGATTAATGATACCAATAAAGCCTTTAGTTATGGATTTGAGTTAGTTATTACAAAATATTTCTGGAAGTATTATGGTGTTTCAGCAAACTATACTTATACCCAATCTCAAACCACTGTGCCTACAAGATATTTTTATACTACCCCATCAGGGGGGTTAACTGATGTTACTGTTAATGAAACGCGTCCTTTGCAGGGTCAGGCAGATAATATTGCAAATCTTTCTTTGCTCTATAAGAACCCAAAAATGGGATTGGATGTGAATGTTTCAGGTGTATATACAGGGAAACTAATATCTGTTGTATCACAAGCATACGGTCTTAATTTATGGCAAATGCCACAGGTAAGGCTAGATCTTTCATTTCAAAAAAGGCTATCTAAAAAAATCAAGTTAAGCATATTCGGTAAGATTAATAATATACTCAATTCACCAAACGAAATAAGGATATTTGCTCCTAGCGCATATGACAATATAGGATTAACAAAATACCTTCCTAACCAATCCGGCAGTGGTTTAATAACCAACATTCTTCAAGAGAAAGAAACGTATGGACAGTATTATACACTTGGTGTACGATATAAATTATAATCTACTAAATAAAAATTTGAATTAGGCATACAGCCAATCCGTAAAATAAAATATAACATGAAAAATCATCTTTTTCTTGCTGGGGCAATAGTAATAATAGCAGGACTCTCTTTAGCTTCCTGTAAAAAGGTTGTAGAGAATCACAATATCTCGAAAGCTTATATCCCTCCTGTTCATGGTATTACTAACACAACGCTTGGTATAAAAGGAAGTGCTACCCCAACAGCATATAGTGGTACTTTATTGGCAAATACAACTTATACGGTTGTTGGTGATATTGAAGTTGAGCAGAATGATACTCTATTCATTCAATCTGGAGTAACAGTGTGTGTTCAGGATACTAGTTGCATTGTGGTAAAAGGAGTTTTGGTTTCTATAGGTACTCAGGCCAATCCAGTAGTTTTTACAGATTGCGCTGTTACCCCAAATAATTCGGTAAATGCAACAGAAACAACTGACCCGGCTTGGAACAAGGGTTCAGGTTGGTGGTCGGGGATACAGTGCGATACCTCATGCACCCTTTTAGTTTTGAAATGGACACAACTATGGTATACCGGTGCTCCTTTTCACAGACTTGAACCATTTAGTGGCGCCAAAGCTAATGGAACTTCCTATGGTATACTTTTCCAAAGAACAACTGGGAACTTTATTATGGAAGATTGCAAAATGTACGGAGGAATTGATGATGCGGTAAGGGTTCAAGATGGGCATTTTGACATAATGAGGAATGTATTTGAAAAGATGGGATATCAGGGAGGTGATTGCAATAATGTAAAGAGTGGAGGAGTAGGAGATTGCGCCTATAACCTTTATATTGGAGAAGCAACCAATGGTTCTAAAGCATCAAACAAAGGTGCAAATGCTGTTCAATGTAATATGTGTATATATAACAATACCTATATTAATTGTGGTTTCCGTAATGCAAGTGGAGGAACTGGATCCGATATTGATTATGAGCAAGGTGCTGAAGGAGCAGCTTTTAATAACCTAATTGTAAATTGTAGGGTTGGGTTCCGTGTAGTATATAGCCCAATTGCCGATACAACCCACCTTTGGTACGGTAACAATTTTATTTATGGAGATTCTGTAAGTGTTACAAGCCAATTCTATCCTAACCCCGGCAATATTACTAAGCCTGGCGCTTATATTGCTCCTATTCCTTCAGAAACCGGTTATTCATATGCACCTACGGGCTCTGCTGCTTATAATGCTGCTGATGCTGCTGCACTTTGTGAAGCGAATAATCCCAAGTTTGTTGGTTTCCCACTTCCCGAAACGTATGGTGTGCCTTTAATACAGGTAAATAATTATGAAGCACCAAATAACTTTAACTTTCATCTTGCTTCAGGTTCCCCATGTATTAATGCAGGAACAACAAGTTTCCCGGTCGGATACCCTATAAATGCATGTTCTTCGGTTTCTATTCCAAGTATTGGCTTTACTCCCAATGAGTCTGCTCCTTGTGTAGATATTGGTTGCTACCCGGGTTCTGCTCCTGCAATCGGCAATCAACAATAACTTTAATTACTACATACAGTATAAAAGCCTTGCCAGAACTGGCAAGGCTTTTATACTTGTTATTCGTTAATGAGGAATATGATTTGCAATGGAAGGCTTAAAGGAGATCAGCTCTTATTAGGAGCATCATAAAGATTCCTCTAACGCTTAATACGTAAAGAAGAATGGATCTTAAATGAATTACGAAACGGGAGGTAGTATTCCAGTAAATGGAATATCTCTTAACATATTTAATACTTATTGAATAGTGAACTTAGCTCGTATATACGTTTTGTTATCTGGTGTTGGGGCCATATAATGTTCCCTGTCAACGTCGTGCCCCATGCTGGTTATCCCAACCTTATCTGTAACATTTACAATGGTAAAGCCATTATAATAAGGTAGCCAATCTTTACTCATAGGGGCACCTGCATTTCCGCAAATAACCAAAAGTGTTTTTCCCTTGTGAGGTTGTAAGGTATCCCACAAATGGTAATGCGAAGCAAAATATACATCGGAATTATATTTTTCTACCACTGCCCACATACTATCACGACAGGCCTTATTTTCATCCAACCCTGCTTCTCCTTCATAATGAGATTTGAATGGCGGCTTATGGCTGAAAAGGAAAATGTGTCTTGCTCCATGTGCATCTTCAAGATCTTTTTTTAACCAATGCCATGGTGCTCGACTTTCACGGGCTACTGCATCTGTGCTCATAATTACAAAATGGTCTCCGCCGTAATCAAATGAATACGACATTCTGCTTTGATCACTCATAAGGCTATCTGTTCCCGGAATAAAGCCGCTTGCACGCGGGCCATTATCGCCATGAATATATTCTTTCATTTCACGAACAAAAGTTCTTTCGTCGGAAGCGAATGCAATTTTACCCGAACCCAATTTTTCAACAGTTTCGTGGTTACCTGGTATTGCTACTAATTTAACTCCCTTTTCTTCTAGGCCTGATGCTTTATATATTTTAATCCATTCTTTTAATTCATGCGCCAGCCTTATAGTATCATTATCAGTATATCCCATTACAAGGTCTCCGTTAAAGAATAAGTACTTGGGCAAAGGATTAAGTTTTGAAATTTCTTCCAGGTTCCGTTTAAAATGGTAAGTATTTGTTGTACTTGGGTCACCTACTGTATCTTCAGCTGCCAAACGGTCATCACCGGCTACAACAAACGTATAATCAAGTTTATTAGAATAACGGCCACATCCTGATATTAATAAAGAGCCAAATACAATTGATGCAATTACTTTGGAAGATAAACACTTCATATAAATATATTTTTGACAATAATTATTGTTGCCTAAAGTATTGTTATAAGATTAAGGCAGTGTTAACAGAAAGTAAAGTAATAGTTCTAAAAGCGTAACCGCAATCTGCTAAAAGATAAAGGCACACTAATTAGTGTGCCTTTTATTTCCTGGAATTAATTTGTTATTTTACAATGCTCACTTTACCAATGTAAGAGTGTTTCTTATGTTCTATGCAATCTACTGCATATATCAGGTATACATATGTGTCTTCCTGTTCTACATTCTGGCCGCCATTAACTGTTCCATCCCAGCCTCTATTCATATCTTCAGTATAGAACAATTGCATGCCCCAACGGTCGAAAATATACATCTGGAATTCACATACATAAGTTCCTTTAGCTGTGAATATGTCATTTACACCATCTCCATTTGGTGAGAACGCATTCGGTATGTAAAGAGTAAAGAAAGGCTCTATTACTATACACTGGGTTATACTGTCTACACAACCATATTTATTGGTTACTGTTAAATGTGGACAATAG
>DATHOD010000063.1:0-14085 GCA_035485295.1 Bacteroidia bacterium | reverse complement strand
CTGACAGTATAATACATACAGTATCGGTAACCGAAGTAATAGGTGACTTTAATGTAAATACGGTATGCCTACACGATTCTACTCATTTTACGAACACTTCTACATCTGTAAACGGAGATATTGGTAGCTGGCAATGGACCTTTGGAGATGGAAATAATTCTACTCTTCAAAACCCTGCACATTTATATGCAAGTGCGGGAACATATAATGTTACACTTACCGTTAAATCAACCACAGGCTGCGATTCTGCAATAACTAAAGCTATTACTGTAGCACCCGCGCCAACACCATTCTTTACATTCACTAAGGCTTGCCTTGGTACTCAAACTCAATTTACAGATCAATCAACCGATTTGGGCGGAACGATTACCTCATGGACCTGGAGCTTTGGAGACGGAGGTACTTCAACAGTAGAAAACCCCGGTCATACTTATGGCTCAGTAGGTACATACAATGTAGTATTAGTGGTAACAAGTGCAACAGGTTGCAATGATTCAATTATACGCAAGGTAAATGTCAACCCTATTCCTGTAGTCGCTTTCTCGGCTGATAGCCTGATAGGATGCCCAGTATTATGTACACAATTTACCGATAACTCAACTATTAGCTCTGGTAAATACTCAGGCTGGCAATGGAGTTTTGGCGATGGTAGTATTTCAAATTCTCAAAATCCGCAATACTGCTATACCAATTCAGGTGTATATACAGTTAGTCTTACAGTTACATCAGATAGTGGTTGTGCTGCTAAATATACTGCTGCAAATATGATTAGTGTATATGATCGCCCGCATCCTATGTTTACGTATACACCTCTGTCTCCTAATATTCTACAGCCATTTGTTCAGTTCACTGATAATACTGTAGACCTGTATGGAATACAAAGCTGGTTTTGGACCTTTGGCGATGTTTCAGATTCTACCAGTTCAATGCAGAACCCAAGCCACACATATGGCGATACCGGCACTTTCTGTCCTACCCTGGTTGTAACAAATATTCACCAGTGTATTAATTCAATTGAAGAATGTGTTACGGTAGAACCGGTATTTACCTTATACATACCTAATGCCTTTACCCCGAATGGTAATGGAGTAAATGAGTTCTTTGGCCCGCAAGGTGAATATGTAAGATCTATGGACATGTATATTTTTAACCGTTGGGGTGACATGATTTTCCATACAAGCGACATGACCAAACCATGGGATGGTACGGTTATGGGCCGCAGGGCGGATGAAGATACTTATGTTTATTTAGTTAACGCAACAGATACCCATGGTAAAGTGCATAACTACCTGGGAAGTGTAACATTATTGAAATAAGAAATATTTAATACTATAAATGAAGTAATATGAGAACAAACTACCTACTCTTCTGGAAAATGCAGGCACTTTTAATCTGCTTGTTGATGTTCGGATTTGTTAACGCAAATGCTCAGAGCGCTTCTTCAAATACTCCTGAAGAAAAGGCAGAACACGCTGTTAAGGTCATTCGCCAACAGATTTTCAAAGAGGTGTTTAAGCAAACCGGAATGACCAAAGGGGAAGGAAAGGAACTTAAGCAATTTTATGCCGATCGTTTTACGGCAGATAAGGCTAATTTATTTAAAGGGTTGATGGATAATTCAATTAACTCTACCAACCAGTCGGCATATATGCAGGAAATGGAAGGCAACTACGTTACCCTGTATAACCAGTATAAAAAAATCAAGTCGGAATACCCGCAAACTATTAATGAGGCTATGGACAAACGTACCCATGGTTATGTATCCGGTGTATGCCAGGCATCATGTGATAATACAGACTTTGAGAATGGTACATTATCTGGCTGGACAGCCTGCTATGCCCAGAATAATTCACTTTCTAGTTTTTCAAATTCTACTCCAACATGTACGGGTCCACTAGGTGCTGTAACCTCTGCGGCAGTTTACCCTACTACAGGCCTTCCGCAGGTAACCATTACATCGGGTGCGGGAGTTGATCCTGTTGCCGGCGCTGCCATACCTGTAGTATGCCCTACAGGTGGAAGCTATTCATGTATGATAGGTGATGGAACAAACATTAATTATGGTGTGGGTGAACTGGAGGAAACGTTCCAGGTTACTAAAGCCAATGAGGATTTTTATTATATGTATGCTGTAGTATTACAAAATCCAGCACATCCATATTATCAACAGCCATATTTCCAGGTATGTATGCTCGACCAGAATGGTGATACAATACCCCATTGCGGTAACTATTCGGTTGTTTCCGGTACAGGTACCGGGTTAGGTTGGGTAACTACTACGTATGGTGGTTCTGCAACATATTACTTACCATGGACCACGGCTTTTGTTTCCTTAAAAAAATATATGGGTACTTGCGTAACTGTGGTTGTTAAAACAGCAGACTGTGCACAGGGTGGCCACTTTGGGTATGCTTATTTTGATACCAGGTGCCAGGCTTTAGGTATTATTACTACTTCACCTGCAATTTGCGGTAACCCAATTCAATTAGTTGCGCCTCCGGGTGGCTTAACATACCAATGGACGGGGCCATGTATATTATCGGGTGCTACTACACCAACTGTTACGGTAGGTTGTGCGGGTAAGTATTCGGTTATTATTACGAGCGTAGTAGGTGCAGCCTGTGCTGATACATTAGATACAGTAATTGTTTCCAGTACGTCTCCTCCTCCTGTACCTTATTTTAAGGCCGATACGGTTTGCCAGGGTAATCCAACTACATTTACTAATCTAACTACACCAGCCGCGGGCAATACCTATGTCTGGAATTTTGGAGGGGGTAATACTTCAAGTGCAGCAAATCCTACTTATACATTTCCAAGTGCGGGAACCTACACAGTAAATTTAAATGCTACCCAAGGTAGCTGTGGGGCCGATACGAATTTAGATGTCGTCGTCGTCGGTAAGCCGACTGCTGCCTTCACGGCACCACCCGTCTGTTTGAATAACCCTACTGTGTTTACCAATACTTCAACAGGTTCAACTATATATAGCTGGAACTTTGGTGAACCATCTTCAGGTCCGAATAATACATCAACAACTACAAACCCTACTCATACGTATGGTTCCTGTGGTACATATAATGTTATACTAGTCGTCGGTGCAGGAACGTGTGTAGATACTGCCAAACTGACTGTAACGGTCAACCCATTACCTACACCAGCCTTTACTGCTGCACCAGTCTGTTCCGGATCGACAACTGTATTTACAGATCTGTCAACTATCGGTTGCGGTGGCACTATTACCGGATGGTCTTGGAATTTTGGTGATCCGGCTGCTGGCCCGGCCAACACTTCTGGTCTTGCAAGCCCTTCTATTGTCTTTACAAGCATAGGAACCTATTCAGTTTTGTTAACTGCAACATCTAACAATGGATGCCAGAGTAGTGTAACACAGCCTGTTACAATTGTTCCTAATCCTGTAGCTAAATTTAGTGCTCCACCTGAATGTTTAGGTGTACCAACACCATTTACTGATTTATCTACCGGTCCTCCTACAACATGGGCATGGAGTTTTAATGATCCTCCTGTAAATGGAACATCGACTTTGCAAAACCCAACATATACATTTGGTTCGCCAGGCACATATACCGTTAAGCTTGTTGTATCTTCAGGTGCGGGATGTGTAGATTCTACAACTGTTAATGTAGTTGTAAATCCACCTCCAACTGCCAACTTTACAGCAACAACAGTATGTCAGGGTGTAGCCACTACTTTTACCGATGGCTCTACAGGTGGTGCTGCAACCTGGAACTGGAGTTTTGGTGATCCTGCAAACGGAACATCTAATATTGAGAACCCAACCTATACATATGCTTCGGCTGGTACCTACACTGTTAAATTAGTTGTGGCTACTGCTGGCGGATGTAAGGATAGTACTACCGTACCGGTTACGGTTAATCCAAACCCAACAGGAAACGTAACAGTTCTACCTGTATGTTTAGGTACGGCTAGTTCATTCACATGTACTACAGCTATGGTTGGCGGAACATTTGCATGGACATTTGGCGATCCACCTATTAATGGAACATCAACCTTGCAGAACCCAAGTTATACGTATTCATCAATTGGGGTTTATAATGTTATAGTAACGTTAACTTCGGCGAGTGGTTGTACGGGTACTGCGAAAGGAAGTGCAGTAGTGGCGCCAAATCCTGTTGCCAGCTTCAGTGCTCCACCGGTATGCCAGGGCCAGTTAACCACGTTTACAGATCTATCTACCGTAGCAGGACCTACCATTATTAATGGCTGGGCGTGGAACTTTGGAGATGGTAATACCTCAACAGTTCAGAACCCTACTCACCAATATGCTTCTTGCGGTACGTATAATGTGCAGTTAACTGTAACAACAAATGCTACATGTACACATGATACAACTATTGTCGTAACTGTGAACCCAATGCCTTCCCCGCACTTTAGTGCAACTACTGTGTGCCAGGGCTATGTTAGTAATTTCACTGACTTATCTACCATAAATTGTGGCGGTACAGTTACAGGCTGGGCATGGAAATTTGGAGATGGTGTCGGAACATCAGCAATTCAAAATCCAACTTATACATATACTTCAGCCGGAACGTATTCATGTACACTTACAGTAACATCCAATAATGGCTGTGATTCATCAGTTACAATTAATGTAATTGTAAATCCTAACCCTGTTCCTGATTTTGTAGCTACCAGCCCTTGTTTTGGCAGCTCAACACAGTTTACCGATAAGTCAACAGTGTCAAGCGGAAGTATAGTAAGCTGGGCATGGACCTTTGGTGACGGAGGAACATCGGGAGCTCAAAACCCTGCACATACCTATGGTTCAGCCGGTACATATTCAGTGAGCCTGATAGTTACAACAGCAAACGGTTGTGTTGATTCAATAAGGAAGAACATAACGGTTAACCCTAATCCCGTGGCGGCTTTTGTTGCCAGCGATTCGGTAGGATGTTATCCTGTATGTGTAAACTTTACTGATAAGAGTACTGTTACCGGTGGATCAAGCACTATAAATACATGGAGCTGGAGTTTTGGGACGTATGCTTCTCCTGGAAGTTCTTCTGCCCAGAACCCTACAAGCATTTGTTATGGAAATACAAATGAGATGCCGGATTCTTCCACAGTAACACTTACTGTTACTACGGATAGTGGCTGTAGTGCAACATATACACATGTTAATTACATTATCACATATCCACATCCGGTAGCTAAGTTTACTGCGGCACCTAATTGTGCTCAGATAACTGAACCAACAGTATACTTTACTGATAATTCGGTTGCAAATGGCACACCGCTTACATGGAACTGGGTAACGTTCGGTGATTTTACCGATTCTACCAGTACTCTGCAGAATCCACAACATACCTATGGAGATACAGGCACCTATTTCGTCACACTGGATGTGAAGAACGTGTATGGCTGTAAGGATAGTGTTACTGAGCCCGTTTGTATATCTCCGGTATGGACATTCTATGTGCCCAACGCCTTTACTCCTAATGGCGACTTGCTAAATGATGGGTTTATTGGTAAGGGTACGGGTTTACGTTCATATGAAATGTGGATATTCGACCGTTGGGGAATGCAATTATACCATTGCACAGATATTAATCAACCTTGGAATGGAAGAGTACAAGGCTCTTCAATAGAATGCCAGGAAGATACCTATGTATGGTTAATTGAGATTACCGATGTATTCTGGAATAAGCATAAATACATTGGCAAGGTTACTATAATCAAATAACTAAAGCCGGTAAAATTAAAAAGGCAGCTTCGGATAACGGGGCTGCCTTTTTTAATTACAATACTAATTTATAAAGTACGGGCTTAGAAGGTGAAGCATCGTTCTCGAAACTTGCTATCTGAAGGTTGAGCAGATAAGAACCATCTAATATGCTGTTAGGAGCATAAATAAGTTCGGTTATGGTTTTATTTGTTTGCGTATTTGCAGGGTAGTCCCAGAAAATATGATGGCACAATACCTTACCACCATCTTTTTCCTTATCAACTGAAGGTAGATCAATAAGAAGATGGTTAACCCCAATAGAAACAATATACCTCATGGCCTCCTCGGTAATATATGGAGGATTTGAATCGGAATAATGGTTATTGATTTTAGAAGGAGGGTTAGATACAGTTCGGATAATCAGGGCCTCGGGTGTTTTACCTTCCAGGCAGTTTTGAATATGCTTAGCTGTAATTACAAAATCGCCATTAGGTAATTCATCAGGTAAAATGCTAATGAGTTCAGCTATGAAGAAGAAGGTTTTAAGGCTTTGGTTTACGCTATAATCTTCTTTACTAATATGCCCAACGCATTCTGTATGTGTACCATTGCCATGCGGGTTGAATGATATATTGCGAAAATTAACCGATGCGCCCGATTTTACTTCGCCAATCCAGTCACCTGCTTTTACAGGCTCTATTTTAACCGGTTCAGCATGCCATGCGTTTACATTCTGTTCTCCGGCACGCAAAGGAATGGATATATCAATAGGTTGGCTGAAATCAGTCTTATAGGTCTTTCCTTTATGTTGTATGGTTGCAAACATATTTTATATAAAAAGGTCCGATGCTATTCTGTCGGCGATTAGCTTTCCCTTATGCGTCAAAGTTATATTTTCATTTGTATGTTGTATATATCCTGAGTCAACATAATGTTTCGATTCTTGTAAAAAGGATTCCAAGATGCTTTCTCCGAAGTTATTTCTGACAAAGCCTAGGTCTATACCCCAAATGGTCCTTAGTCTTGTCATCACATATTCATTGAACTTATCTGCTTCAGTCAGCATTTCTTTCTCGAAATAGGGTTCTTTGTTTTCCAATGCCTTAATGTACAAAGCATTATTTGAAATATTCCATTGCCTTGAATCCTCATCGAATGAGTGTGCCGATGGGCCAATTCCTAAATAGTGTTCATTTTTCCAATAACTACTATTGTGCTTTGAATACATTCCTTCCTTACAGAAGTTTGATATTTCATAATGTATAAATCCGTTCTTCGCAGTTTCACTTACGAGCATATTAAATTGTTCCGTGACAATAGGCTCGTCAGGCAAAATAATTTGTTTTTCCTTTACCATATGGTGCAAAGCTGTCCGCTTTTCCACAGTTAAGCAATATGCTGAGATGTGAGGTACACTAAGTGTAAAAGCTTGCTGCAGATTCTCATTCCACTTTTCCAGAGTAAGGCCGGGCAGGCCATAAATAAGATCAATACTTATATTTTCAATACCAGCTTTTTGCGCTTGCTTTACCGCCTCAATAGCCTGAATTGAGGTATGTGTTCGATTCATTAATACCAAATGCTCATCGAAGAAAGATTGAATACCAATACTTAAACGGTTGATGCCAGCCTTCACTAGTTCTTCAACTTTCTTCGGTGTAAGATCATCCGGATTGGCTTCCAGCGTTATTTCAGCATCAGGCAATACGGTATAGTATTGACGAACGGTATTAAATACTTTTTTCAAGTCTTCAAGACTAAGCAATGAAGGAGTGCCACCACCAATGTATATCGTAGAAAGCTCTTTCTTGTTCAAATAATCTTTTCGCAAGGCAATTTCTGTGCAAAGTGAATCTACTAAAGCTTCTTTATTGCTGAGTGATGTTGAGAAATGAAAATCGCAATAATGACAAGCCTTTTTACAAAAAGGTATATGTATATATATTCCAGCCAAGGCTTATGGTATTAAGGCCGTTTATTTAATACTATGCGGAAGGTGGTACCTTTGTTCAATTCAGATGATTTCACAAATATCTTTCCACCATGATAATCTTCTATTATACGCTTGCATAAAGAAAGTCCGAGGCCCCAGCCTCTTGCTTTAGTTGTAAAGCCCGGTTCAAATACAGTTTTAAAATTGGCTTTCGGTATTCCTTTTCCGGTATCGGTTAAATCTATATAAAGGAATTGCATTTGGTCAGTAACGTTTATGCTAAGTTCACCCAGCCCGCCCATAGCATCAATTGCGTTGCGGCAAAGATTTTCAATAACCCATGAAAAAAGTGGTGAGTTAATTGGAGCAATAGTATCTGCTTTCGGGTCCACCCTAAAATTGAATTTTACTTTTTGAGATGTCCTTGCCCTTACATAATCCATTGTCTCATGTAAAACCATGGTTACATCCTGCTGTTCAAGTTGTGGGGTAGAACCTATTTTTGAGAATCTGCTGGTAATGGTTTCAAGGCGCTTCACATCCTTTTCCATTTCCTCAGTATTCTCAACATTTTTGGTCTTTAAGTATTCAACCCATGCCATGAGGGAAGATAGGGGAGTACCCAATTGGTGGGCGGTTTCTTTTGCAAGGCCAATCCATACCCTGTTTTGTTCTGACCTGCGTGCAGTGCTGAATAAAAAGTAACTGAAGAATATAAACAGCCCCATAATACCTAATTCTATGTATGGGAAATATTTAAGCTCTTTAGATAATGATGATTCTTCGAAGTAGATATAGTTTTTACCTTCCGTGCCTAGCTCTACTATAATAGGCGTATTATCCTGGGTCATGTCGGCTATTAATTGCTTACGCATTGCAGGGTCATGCATTTTAACCGAATCCATATTACCCGAGGCAATAATATTGGTTTTAGTAGAGTCAAGCAATAGTACTGGTACTGAAACAGAGTTAGTCACCACCTCTGACATGAAAGATTCTATCATATCATTCAAGATATTTCTCAGCTCTGTAAATAGTTTTGAATCCTCGTAATTAATGTAGTTCTTCTGGGTTTTATAAATAGGTATTTCAATAGGGGTATGCTGCTCCTTCATTATTTTAAGGGTGGCACGTATATAACTGCTATCGTTTTGTTTTGCTGAATCGAGGTTGCGGGTTACAATTATTTTATCCTTATCATCGGTAAGTATTACCGGCACCGTTTTATTATTCTGTATTACCTTGAAAATAAAACTTAGGTCAAAGTTAGAGACACTGCTGCCCGCCAACTGCTTGGTAGCATCGGCCCATAGCTGTACTTTCTCCCTTTCATCATCGCCTATCTGATTAAACAGGGTATTGGCATATTTTACCAGGCGGGCTTTACGCTGAATTGCCTCAGCCCATAATCGTATCTTATTACGTTCTTCCTTCTGTATTTTGGTTACCAGCATGTTGGAATACCATAGCGATACCCCGGCAATAACAAATGCCACTATAGCCAGAAATATCTTCCACCTGCTTTTTTGGGTGTAATTCATACCAGATTGCCTGTAAATAAAGGAATGTAAAGGTAAAACCTTTTTCATTAGGAAGGTATAGGCTTTTTAACAAATAAAAAGGGAGGCTAAAAGCCTCCCTTTACCAACGTGTCCCGTGTTTATTTAGTATCTGCCACCGCAACGGTTCTTCCACTCTTCTTTAAACTTAGCCTTTTCTTCTTCGGTCATACCGCTCCATTTTTCTTTCCATGCAGCATTCATATGGCGTCTGCCTCTCCAGCCACCACCGCATCCGCATCTTTTACCGCGGAAACCGCCGAAAAGTATTTTGCAGAGTACCAGCAATCCTAAAGCATGGCAGTAAGTTAATGTTCCTGCACTGGCAAATAAGCCTGGTATAATGGCGTTCCATAAGAGCATTACAATGTATCCTATTCCCAGGAAGGCTCCAATAGCCAGCGGTAAAAAGAACAAGCATTTCCAGCCCCATCCGCTTCTGCAATATCCCATTTGTTTTTCTCCTTCGTTTGTCATGTGTTTGATTTTTAGTAATTCAATAATTCGTTATGTAATGTTTGCAAACGCGCCCTTAAATGTGCTACGGCATAACGTTTACGTGAAATGAGAGTTTTAATGTTCTCGCCTGTTTTTTCAGATATTTCCCTGAATGTCATGTCATCCAGTTCATTCCAGACAAATACCTGTTTTTGTTCTTCGGGCAACTCATCAAGCGCTTTGAACAGTTCTTCCCAGAAAACATGTTTCAATTGTTCGTCTTCAGGCGTAACCTTGTCCATTAACAAAATGTCCTTGTAGTTTACTTCTCCATCCTCGTCTTCATATACAAAGTCCTCTAATGATTGCATCTTTTGTTTGCGGTATTTATCCGTAATCCGGTTACGGGCCACCGTAAACAACCATGAACTAACCTGTTCGATCGGTTCCGTTTCAGCCACATTGCTGAATTGGTACCAAACGTCCTGAAGGATATCCTGGGCATCCTCATCAGTATTAACGCGGCCGCGTATAAAACTGAAAAGGCGCTTTCCGTAGTCCTGAACGACCTGAATAATATTCTGGCTCTTTTCTTCGCTCAATGGTATTGCAATCATTTTCTCTCTCATTTGTATGGTAAACGGACAACGAGAGAAATTGCTTTAAACATACTCAACATTTCTTTACCCATTATGGTGTCAGGCAAATCTATAAAAAGGGTATTATTGCGCTTTATTATTGATTTTCTGACAAATGGCTACAGGTAAAATACGCTTAAATACCGCTATATCAATGGTTATTGCCAATATGATAGGTACAGGGGTATTTACCAGCCTTGGCTTCCAGCTTTTTGGTGTACAATCGGGCTTCGGGATAGTACTATTATGGCTTTTGGGGGGTATTATTGCTCTTTGCGGTGCCTTATCATACGGAGAACTGGCCTCAGCTATGCCAAGGTCAGGTGGGGAGTACAACTACTTATCGAACATATTTCACCCTATGCTAGGTTTTGTGGCCGGATGGGTATCCGTTATAGTAGGTTTTGCCGCCCCGGTAGCTTTATCGGCTATAGCATTAGGCAAATACGTGAATAAGGTTTACCCGAATGTAAATATGGTAATGCTTGCCAGTGTGGTAGTAGTATTTATGACCATAATTCACTCTTTTACCTTAAAAAGAAGCGCAATTTTTCAGGATGCCTCTACTATAGTTAAGTTAATACTTATGGTAGGTATAATATTGGTGGCTTTTATACTGGGTACTTCTCAGCATGTTTCTATTCTACCAATGAATAGCGATATAAAGGAGCAGAGCTGGAAGGCAATCTTCAGTTCTTCTTTTGCCGTATCGCTTAACTGGATATATTATTCCTATTCGGGTTGGAACGCAGCAGCCTATGTAGCAAATGATATGGAAAACCCGAAGGTGAACATACCTAAGGCGCTTATTTTTTCCACCCTGGTAGTAACCGTGCTTTACCTGCTTATTAACTATGCATTCCTATATACTGCACCTATAAGTGAATTAAAAGGACAGGTAGAAGTAGGTTATATTTCTGCCAGCCACATTTTTGGTACCAATGGAGGTAATATAATGGCAATACTTATTGCTATTACTCTTATTTCTTCTGTCAGTTCACTTGTATTTATCGGTCCGCGTATTGCACAGGTAATGGGCGAAGATCTTCCGCAGATAAGTATTCTTGCTAAATTGAACAAACACAGTATTCCTGTATTAGCAACGGTAGTGCAATCTTCTATTACTCTTGCTTTAATACTTACCTCAACCTTCGAAAGCGTATTGCTTTATGCAGGTTTTACACTCAATCTGTTTTCATTCCTTACCGTATTTGGCCTTATGGTAATGCGTTGGAATAGAAAGGATCTGGTGAGTACTTTTAAAGTGCCATTGTATCCAATCCCTCCGCTTATTTTCCTTGCCTTAAGTGCATGGACGCTTTACTTTACTTTGACAGAACACCCTCGCGAATCTATTTACGGATTATTAACTATACTTGCAGGAAGTGTGATTTATTTTATTAAAAAACCAAAGCAAACCGCTTAAATGATTAAAAAGACTCTAATGAAATTAAGTTTTGTCCTTTCTATTCCTATTGCAGGAGGAATGATTATGGCCTCTTGCTCTAACCAGCCACAACAGCAGAATTCAACAGCACCTAAAAAGGATTGTGCTGTAAAAAAGAGTATTGACACTTCGAAAGCTAAACCTGTAGCTGCTAAACCAATGGGCGATACAGTAACGCCTAACAGGAAATTTAATGATGAAGCCCGCTTTATTGCAGGAATGAAGCAATTGCCGGGTAGTAGTTTAATGGCTTTGGAAAAAGATACTTTCTGGATTAGATATGCTAAGAATTTTGACACGCAATGGAACCAGGTTCAGGCAAAACGTATTAAACCAATGTCTGACTGGGCGGCAACTGAACTGGCAGCAGAATGTAAATCAAATTTAGATGTATTCTATCCATTCAGCGGTCCCGATATTTTGCATGCTAATGCATTTTTCCCTAATGCACATGTGTATCACTTATATGCATTAGAAAGGGCAGGAGCAGTGCCAGATCTTGCAAAGATGAAAACGGCAGCTATCGATACTTACCTTACCGACCTGTATGCTTCGCTTGCCGATGTTTTTACCAAGAGCTATTTCATAACCAAAAACATGCTTACTGATTTGCAACGTGAGAATGTTAATGGTACGCTTACTCCAATCTGTGTTTTCCTGGTTAGAAGCGGACATGAAATAGTGAATGTGAAATATTTCCACCTGAACGAAAATGGTACCGAGACCCAACTCAAGAAAGATAGTGCTGCTATTCATACCAACGATTTCGTGAAAGTGTATTTTAAAAATCCTGCCGATAGTTCCATACAGGTTGTTACCTATATGAAATGCGATCTGTCTGATAATCCATTGAAAGCTAACAAGGGGCTTAGCACTTGGCTCAATAATATGCCAATGTCTATAACCTATATTAAGTCGGCTTCCTATTTATTGCAAAACTCTTTCTTCTCGGTAATGCGCGATTATATTCTGAAGAAGAGCCAATCGATAGTACAAGACGATACCGGTATGCCTTTTAAATATATGGGCGGCGACAAATGGAATATAAGCTTATATGGCGTGTATATTAAGCCGGTAAGCAGTTTCCCTGTAGGGTTCTTCCAGACTGATCTTGAAAAAGCATACAAAGTATCTGACAGTTTGAAAATGGTTAAGAAACTTCCATTCTCATTGGGTTACCATTGGGGCACCAGTTTGCAGAACCTAATAAAGGCCGAGCGTAAAGGCTGATAAATGTGGCTTAAGCGGCTCATATTCTGTGCTCTTGCTGCGATACAAATTTCCGGCACTGCACAGAATGCGAACGTTTTAAAAGAGATAATCCACAAAGATTCGCTGGATATAAAATATAAAAAGGTATTTGAAAATCATTCCAAATACCATTTGCAGGTTATTTATACCCAAATAACCCGAGATTCTGCCAATCGTCCTCATCTTAAAAAGTTTTCACTTTATCCTTCTACCGCTAAGTATTACTATCCTGCAAGCCTTGTTAAGTTGCCATTGGTGGCCATGGCGCTTGAAAAAATAGATAGCCTTAATGCAATAGTGCATATTACAAAAGATACACGCGTTTGCGTGGACAGTGCCCACATGTGCCAAACAAGGGAGTCAAGAGATTCATTAGCAGAAACGGGGTACCCCAGTATCGCCCAATACATAAAGCGCATGCTTTTGGTTAGTGATAATACTGCATACAACCGTATTTACGAATTCCTTTCTCCTGCCTATATAAATAGCAGGCTTAACAGACTTGGGTATAAGAATGCTATAGTAAACCAGCGGTTTAATATTAACTGCGACAGTACTTTCAATAGGTACACAAATCCTTTTCTTTTCCTGAATATGGATTCTACCATAATATATGCTCAGCCACCTGATAGCAATTTAAACCCGATTGTAAACAAGGCACAGAATACTAAAGTGGGTAAAGGCTTTATGGATAAGAATAACAAACTAAAACCACCCAGGGATTTCAGGCACAATAATTATATACCATTTGCAGACGAGAACGATATTCTCCTCTCGATTATATTTCCAAAAACGGTCGCACCTTCTAAGCGCTTTAAGCTGAATAAGGATGATTATAAATTCTTATACAAATACATGGGCATGTTGCCACGTGAAAGCGATTGCCCGTTCTATAATCGCAAAGATTTCCCTGATAATTTTAAGAAGTACATCTATTTCGGAAAGACAGATACCATAACCGATACCAATGTCCGTTCATTGAATATTGTAGGCAGGGCATACGGATTCCTGGCTGATTGTTCTTATATAATTGATTTGAATACAGGAAGTGAATATTGCCTTTCGGTACTTATTTATGTAAACGAGAAGGATATTTTGAACACCGGTAAATA
>DATHOD010000062.1:0-4115 GCA_035485295.1 Bacteroidia bacterium | reverse complement strand
CATTAATGAATACATACGTATTGGTACTGAATTTCTTAGCAAGATCAGAAAGTAAATTAGGATTGTTGATACTTGCATTCATGAAGCGATTGCTATAATCTACCGGCACCTGCAATTGCCCATTATTAATAAAATGGTTCTTTTGACCCTTGTCATGCTCTGCTTGTCCTGCCGCATCTGGTGTGCTTCCAGGTACTATATCATATTGATACCCGATAGAACTATATATGTAATCTAACGTTGTGTCTGACTTGCGTGTGTTCTGCAAAACTGAAACTGCTGAGTAACTATTTCTGAAAGCTGCATACATAGCCAAATCAAGTTGATTACGGAACTCAGCTGTTATGGCATCAAAACTCATATTCGTTTTTGCATGCACATCTTTACCAATCTCTGACATGCACATTTTAGTTTCAAATGGGATGATAAGCATTTTACGTTTCGCTGTATCTCTCCTTATCAAAAGTCTATTGGTTGTATCGGTAGCAGAACCTGTTTTACCTCTTGTATCTACTTGTGCAAAAGCAGAAAAAGATAATAGAGATAAAAGAATACCTAAACACTTATATGTGATACTTCTCCTCATTTATTTATGAAAAAGCCTGCCTATATCCATTCCGTTGGCGTATATCATCAGGGTAAGCAGTATTATCATTCCTGCATATTGTGCATATTCCATTACCTTTTCATTTGGTTTGCGCCCTGTTATCATTTCATATAGCAGGAATATCACGTGGCCACCATCTAAAGCTGGTATAGGCAATATGTTTATAAATGCAAGCATAATAGATAAGAACGCGGTAAACCCCCAGAAACGCTGCCAATCCCATACCTGGCTATATGCTTTACCAATCATTATAAAGCCGCCTATTTGCTTATGTGCGCCTTTAACTGTAAATATCACCTTCAATTGCTTGGCATAATCTTTTATGGTTTGTATTGCCATAGCAAACCCTTCAGGAATACTTTCAAAGAAGCTATACTTTGTTTTATAGGTTTGGAAGAAATCAGTTTTAGCTATGAAACCAAGCTTTCCTGTACTGTCAATATGGGCTTTAGTCATTTTGGTTTCAGCACCTTCTTGATACGTAATATTCACATCCTTGTTGCTATACTTCAAAAGCAATGGACTTAGATCCTGGAAATAATTTATAGGGCTACTGTTAACCATTGTTATTTTATCACCCTTCTTTAAGCCCGCGGTAGCAGCACCTGTATTAGGTGCAACAGAATCCACTACACAAGGGAAAAGAGGCTCAATTAGTCCCTTGGCGTCTTTTAATACTTCCGAAAGATTGTCTTCAGATACGGCGAGGTTTTGAACTTGTCCGTTGCGAATAACCTGAATAGAACGTGCTTTGTTTAAAATAATATCGCCCGGTATCTTGTTGAAATTATTTTCATACTTGCCGTCAATTCCTAGTATGAAGTCTGTACTCCTAAGTCCCATTTTTGTAGCAAGGGTATCACAATGCATACCGTAAATAGCATTCTTGGTAGGAAGATATTCCTTACCATAACTAAACAACATCATGCTGTAAATTACAATACCCAGTATAACGTTTACAGTTACACCGGCTACCATTACAATCAGCCTTTGCCATGATGGTTTAGAACGAAATTCCCATGGCTGAGGAGGCAGTTTCATTTGCTCCTTATCCATCGACTCATCTATCATACCGGCTATCTTCACATAACCACCCAAAGGCAGCCAGCCAATACCATATTCTGTTTCACCTTTCTTAAACTTAAAAAGCGAGAACCATGGATCGAAAAAGAGATAAAACTTTTCTACTTTAATTTTGAATAAGCGAGCTGCTGTAAAATGCCCCGCCTCGTGAAGTATAATAAGTATAGAAAGACTGAGAATAAATTGCGAAATCTGAACGAATATGCCCATATATATGTATAAACTGTAAAGTTACCTCAAATTTCGTTATCGTGAATTGGTCTTCTGGCCTTTGCTATTTTCATTGAATATTTTGTAATATCCTGATAATGAGCGTATATCATTCAACTATTCCATTAATTATGCATTTGCCCTTTAGCCAAGGAACCTGCAATAAGCCTAGCTTCTTTATCACTCTCCATATAATCCTGCAGAGTAGGCTTGGCAATATATTTTACTTTCTCCATGCATTTTTCAACCACTACAGGAATCTCCTTGAATTTAATTTCATCATTCAGAAAACAGCCCACTGCCACTTCGTTAGCAGCATTTAAAATACATGGCATATTACCGCCTTTCCTCATTGCTTCAAATGCAAGCCTTATTGAAACGAATGTATTGGTATCGGGTTTCTCGAAAGTAAGAGAAGGGTATGATCCAAAATCAAAACGTTTGAATGTGGATGGAACACGTTGAGGATAAAATAAAGCATACTGAATAGGCAGTTTCATATCGGGTAACCCCATTTGGGCTTTTAATGAACCATCTTCAAATTGCACCAAAGAATGTATAATAGATTGTGGATGAATAATTACATCAACCTGCACTGGTTTAAGGTTAAATAACCAGCCAGCTTCAATTATCTCCAACCCCTTGTTCATCATAGTGGCAGAGTCGATTGTGATCTTTGCACCCATGTTCCAGTTAGGATGTTTTAAGGCATCTTCCTTGGTAACATTGGCTAAAAACTTTGCATCCTTTCCTCTGAACGGCCCACCTGATGCAGTCAAATAAATTTTTTCAATTTTATTATTGAACTCCCCTGCAAGACATTGGAATATGGCAGAATGCTCTGAATCGACAGGATAAATATTTACACCTTTTTCTTTCGCCAACGAAGTAACTAATGCCCCTGCGACTACTAATGTTTCCTTATTTGCAAGTGCTATTGGCTTACCTGCTTCAATTGCAGCTAACGTAGAACGTAAACCGGCAAAACCAACAATAGCTGCCAATACTATATCCACGGTTTCCATTTGCACCACCTGACAAAGCGCATCGGCACCGGTATATACTTTTATGTCGTGTTTGGTAAGAGCTTCTTTAACGTATTTATATTTCTCCTCACCCACCACCACGGCATTAGGTTCAAAGGCTATTGCCTGTTCAATAAGTAAGTCAGCATTGTTTTGGGCGGTGAGCACCTCTACTTGCAAACGGTCAGGATTGGCTTTTACTATTTCCAATGCCTGTTTGCCAATGGATCCTGTTGAGCCAAGGATAGCAATATTCTTTTTAGGAGATTGTGTCATTGATAGCTGCAAAGCTAATTGTAAAACCATTACACATTGGGAGGATTGTCTTATTTTCGTATTTGTATATTTTACTAATATGTCTGTTGCTCGTTCTGTATTATTCATAGATAGTGTACATCCACGCCTGCAAAAGGAACTGGAGGCAGCAGGATTTACCTGTGACCTTCATTATGAATGGGATAGAGAGAAGATTGCAAAAGAGTTGCCTAATTATATTGGTGTGGTAATTCGCAGCAGGATAAAGCTTGATAAGGAACTGATTGATATGGGCACCAACCTGAAATTTATTGCGCGTGCAGGTGCAGGTATGGAGAATATTGATGTACACCATGCACACACGAAAGGCATACATTGTATTCATGCACCTGAAGGCAACCGAGATGCTGTTGGTGAACATGCATTAGGTATGCTATTATCTCTGTTCAATAATATTTGCAGGGCTAACCAACAAGTCAGGAATTTGGAATGGATACGCGAAGGAAACCGTGGTGTGGAATTGCAAGGCAAGACTGTTGGTATAATAGGATATGGAAATATGGGTAGTGCTTTTGCACAGCGGCTGAAAGGGTTTGGAGTAAATGTACTGGCATACGATAAATACAAAAAGAGCTTCTCGGATGATTATGCCAAAGAGGCAACGCTAGAGGAATTATTTGAAAGAACAGATGTGTTGAGCCTGCACATACCGCTTACCGATGAAACAAAATATATGATCAATTCTTCTTTCCTGGAAAAATTCAGGAAGAATATATATGTTATAAATACTGCACGTGGCAAAGCATTAAAGACAGATGACCTTATAGAGCAAATGAAAAAAGGAAAAGTACTTGGCGCTTGTTTAGATGTATTAGAATATGAAAGCCTTTCTTTTGAGGGACTTGATAAATCAAAGTTACCTGAGGCGTTCAAGT
>DATHOD010000061.1:0-2863 GCA_035485295.1 Bacteroidia bacterium | reverse complement strand
TGGATGATTCGCAATTGCGTTTCGAGATAAAGAATACGTTATTAGATGACCAGAAAAAAATAATGGCGAATACCAAAGTGAACCTGATTAATAAAGATGGTAAGGTTATACAAAGCACAACAACAGATGCAGAGGGTAATTTCGCTTTCAGCAACTTGCCTGCCGATGTTACCTATTTTGTTGCAGTAGATGAAACAGACCCAAGGCTTGGAAAAATGAACAAGCTATATCTTGCCGATTCAAAGCATAATGTGATTAGGGAACTGAACTTAAAGAATGGATTTAAGTATGGCATATTGGCTGCTGACGAAAAGAGCATGGGAAATATTTCTGTATATGACCCATGGATTGAAGCACTTAACCTAAAGAAACAAGCCAAGAAGGATAGTATGTTCATTATTGAGAATGTATATTACGATTACCAGGATTACAAGATATTACCTGCTGCTGCCCGTGTGCTCGACAAGGTAGTATCAGTTATGAAAGCAAACCCGGAAGTTCTTATAGAATTGGATGCATATACCGATTCGCGCGGTACTACTGAATTTAACTTAGACCTTTCACAAAAACGTGCTGCTGCCGCTGTTGACTATATGGTGAAGCATGGAGCCGATAAAAAGAAACTCACGGGCAAAGGCTTTGGAAAAGCCCACCAGCTTAACAATTGTGGCGACCCAGGTGTGGTTTGTACCGAAGACCAATACGCCGTAAACCGCCGTACCGAGTTTAAGATTACCAAGGCTGTTAAGAAGTAGAGCCTATTTCTTGAGTTTTACTCACTTTGGCAAAAACAATTAAAAGCGTCTCTTGGCTCAACAAAATCATACTCTCACTCAACCAAACCCACATTTCAATAAATCTATTTCCTTTCTAAGAAATTATACATTATATTGTGTTTTATAAACTTATCGCATTTTGAAGAAGTCCATTTACATATTCTTAGCTCTTAGTTCTTCGCTCTTAGTTTGCACACGAAGTCTGCATGCCCAAAACCTTGTGCCTAATCCAAGTTTCGAAATTTATGATACATGCCCAATGTATACAGGTCAAATGAGTAGATGTTTAGATTGGAGTTCTTATAGAGAAACCCCTGATTATTATAATACCTGTTCAACAAATGGTATGGCGCCGCCAAGTATTCCATTTGGGTTTCAATACCCTCACACCGGAAGTGGTTATGCAGGATTGGAAACCTTTGACGAATCACAAGGGCCTAATTCCAATTATAGAGAAATAATAGGTGCTCAATTAATTTCCACTTTAACAGTTGGAGTAAAATATTATATCACCTTTTTTGTTAACCTTACGGGGGGAAGTTTTAACACAACAAGAACCAATAATTTAGGTCTCCGCTTTTCTAAAGTTCCCTATTCTTTAGCACAACCAGATACGATAAATAATTCTGCAGATTATTACGAGACCGCAATAATTACTGATACAACAAACTGGACTAAATTAAGCGGTTCTTTTGTTGCTGATTCTGCTTATAAATATGTAGCTATTGGCATTTTTTTTGATGATGCACATACCGACACATCGAGCTTTTACCCTATATATAATAAAATTGCGTATTACATTGTTGATGATGTCTGTGTATCTACCGACTCTATTTATGCAAGTACATGGACAGGTATAGCCCCACTAAATAATAAACAATCTCATGAAATAGAAACATATCCTAATCCTTCAAATGGCGTATTCACCATTGAAGTGAAAAGTGAACAGTTAAAAGTGAACAGTATAGTTGAAGTATACAATATATTAGGTGAGAAGGTCTACAGTGAAACACAAAATCAAAATCCTTATACAATAGACCTGAGTGATATGAATACAGGCATATACACTCTTAAAGTTTATTGTAATAATCAAATCCACTATAAAAAATTAATCGTCGTCAAATAAATAACCTGTAACACTTAACACCTGAATCATGAAGTCACAAACCAAAACCACAAGAAGGGTTCTTGTTGCCTTGTTATTTTAATATTTAATAGCTATATTGTATTTCTTAAACTTATCGCATTTTGAAGAGTATACTTAGATTACTAATTATTAATTGCTCATTATTAATTTGCACGCATAGCGTGCATGCGCAAGGTTTATGGACACAAAGAGCCAGTTTGCCTGATTCTGCAAGAGTTGCGGGTATAGGTTTTTCCATTGGTAATTATGGATATGTAGGATTGGGATATGGCAGTGGTTATTATCATGATTTCTGGCAATTCAATCCTTCAACAAATAAATGGATACAAAAAGCCGATTTTCCTGGTAAAGCTGTAGCTTGGCCAGCAACATTTGTAATTGGTAATAAAGCATTTGTAGTAACAGGAGCAAACTCATCCACTGTTGACACGTGTTATAGGGAGTGTTGGGAATATGATGCTTCTACTGATAAATGGATCCAGAAAACAAGCTTTCAAGGTGTGTCCCGTTTTGGTGCCGTAGGGTTTGCAATTGGAAGTAAAGGCTATATAGGCACCGGATCTGATTCTGCATTTAATAATTTAAATGATTTTTGGCAATATGATACAGCCAATGACATTTGGACAAAAAAAAGTAATTTTCCGGGTATAAGTAGATATATAAGTACAGCATTCGCCGTCGGGAGTAAGGGGTATTTATGTTTTGGTAGTTCCGATGTAATTACTTTTAATGATATTTGGCGTTATGATACTGGTACAGATTCATGGATACAAAAAAGCAGTTGTCCTGGAGACAGTGCTTGCGCTTCATCTGGCTTTGTAATAGGTACCAATATATTTGTAGGTACAGGTTCAGATGCCAACGGAGCAAATAATGTTAAAACCTTTTGGAAGTATAATACAGTAACAGATGCATGGGCAAAGCAAAATGACTTTATTGG
>DATHOD010000060.1:0-4293 GCA_035485295.1 Bacteroidia bacterium | reverse complement strand
ACTTGGTTTTGTGGGTACTGCGGGTATTGATCTGAAAAACTTTTCGACAAGCACGATGTTTGACAAAGGAGCATGGAGGCCTATACCTAGCGGCGACGGACAGGAAATAAGTTTAAGGTTTCAGTCTAATGGCTTGCCATACCAATCAGTAAACCTGACATTTGTTCAACCATGGGTGGGTGGCCACAGGCCTAATTCACTCAGCTTTACCTTATTCACTACAACTGAAAGTAACGGATTGCCAAGCAGTGACCCTACAAGGGAATCAATCAATATTAAAGGTGCATCTGTGGGATACGGAGTGCCATTGAAATTCCCTGATGATTTTTTCTCGGTATTGTTTGCTATTAACTACCAGTACTATACTGTAGTTAACTACGGAACCGCATTTATATTTGCTAACGGTTATGCTAATAGTATAAGTGGAAAAATAACCTTGCAGCGTAATTCAGTAGACAAGCCTATTTATGAAACATCGGGATCTAATATTAAACTCTCCGGGGAGTGGACACCGCCATATTCATTATGGTTCGATGGAAATATAAATTATGGAGCTGAGAGCACCGAGCAGAGATATAAATTCCTTGAATTCCAAAAGTATAAGTTCACAGCTTCGTGGTTTACTAAGCTTACCAACCTTAAGTACATTGAAGGAAAAGAACGCCATGATATTGTATTGAATGCAAGGGTAGGCTATGGCTTATTAGGATATTATAATTCAAACCTGGGATATTGTCCATTTAACCGTTTCTATGTTGGTGGAAGTGGCCTTACAGGTTACTCGCTTATTGATGGTAGGGAAATTATTGCCATGAGAGGTTATGATGACGGGTCACTGTCTCCTGCCACCGGTGCAGTGGCGGTAGCAAAATATACCCTTGAACTTAGGTACCCTATATCGCTAAATCCTTCAGCTACCGTATATATACTTGCTTTTGCTGAAGCTGCAAATTCATGGGGTTCTGTAGATGGATTCAATCCTTTCCAACTTTACAGATCAGTTGGCCCGGGTGTAAGAATTTACTTGCCAATGTTTGGTTTGTTAGGCTTTGACTATGGCTGGAGGCTTGATGACGTTCCAACTGACGCCGGAATGCAAAAGAGCCAGTTTATCTTCACAATAGGCCAGAATTTGGGAGAATTGTAAAAAATGATAATTTCGCAGGCTTATTCGCCTGTTTATAAAACGTTCAGGTAACAATTAAAATAACCAGTCATGAAAAAAGCCCTTCTTGCTCTACTGTTTGTAACGGGCGCTATATTTTCTGCTTACGCCCAGAAGTTTGCATATGTCGACAGCCAATACATACTTTCAAGGATACCTGACTATAAAGCTGCCCAGGACCAATTAAACCAGCTTTCTATACAATGGCAAAAGGAAATAGAGGCTAAGTATTCTGAAATAGATCAGCTGTATAAAGCTTATAAAGCCGATGAGGTTTTGCTTACGGAAGAAATGAAGCAAAAGCGCCAATCGGAAATTGAGCAAAAGGAACAGGAAGTAAAGGACCTTCAGAAACAACGTTTTGGTGTTAGTGGCGACTTGTTTAAAAAGCGCCAGGAGCTTGTTAAGCCACTCCAGGACAAAATATACGATGCCGTTCAAAAGCTTGCTGAAAGAGAGGGCCTGGCTATAATATTTGATAAGGCTAGTGATATGACCATGTTATACAGTAACCCTAAGTACGATAAGAGCGACGAGGTGCTTAAAGACATGGGATACACAACCACCACACCATCCGAAGGCAATAAAAAATCAAAATAAATCAACATAAAACAACTATCATTTTCATGAAAAAGATCATTCGTACCACATTCCTAGCCGCAGCTATCATCTGTTCAATATCAGCTACAGCGCAAATAAAAATAGCACACATAAGCTTAGATTCTCTTTTGAAAAATATGCCTGAGTCTGACACGGCAAGAAAGGTTGGACAATCATACTACCAGCAGTTGGAAGCAACAATTGAATCTATGCAAAAGGAACTTCAGCAGAAGTACCAGGACTATCAGGCTAACAGCGCTACCTACACAGGTATTGTAAAACAAAACAAAGAACAAGAACTTCAGGATTTGCAAAGCCGTATGCAAGCTTTCCAGCAACAGGCTCAAAGTTCATTGCAACGTTTTAATGACTCACTTACACGTCCTATTATCAGCAAAGCAAAAATGGCTATCAACGCAGTTGCTAAAGAACATATGTACAAGTATGTATTAGATACAAGTTCAGGTATTGTTCTTTACTATGAAGATTCTGATGATATTTTTGTTCTGGTAGCAGAAAAGCTTGGCATTAAGGCTAAGAAAGCATCAGCGCCTGCTCCTAACCACAAGTAGAAAATATAGTTTCTATGGCAAGTACTGTTAGCCTGAATGCGAATCAACCTATTGGACTATTTGATTCGGGTATAGGCGGGCTAACAGTTGCTAAAGCCATTAAGGAAAGGCTTCCCAAGGAAAGATTAATTTATTTTGGCGATACCGCCCACCTTCCCTATGGCGATAAGTCACCCGATTCTATTAAGTATTATGCTATACGCATAGCACAGTTCCTACTCGATAACAAGTGCAAGATGATCGTTATTGCATGCAATACAGCATCGGCATTGGCCTATGATACTGTAAAGGATTTTGTAGGGAAAAGAGCATTAGTAGTGAATGTGATAGACCCAGTAGTGAAGAAGATAACAGCAGAGAAGAAGATAAAGAAGATTGGAGTAATAGGTACTAAGGGAACTATCAAATCGGGTATACATGCAAAAAAACTGACTGAGGCAAACAAGGCCTTGCAGGTGCATGGATTGGCTACCCCGCTATTAGTGCCAATGATAGAAGAAGGCTTCTTCAATAATAAGATAAGCCGTGCTGTTATAGATTCTTACTTATCGCGCCCTAAGCTTAAAAAGATAGATGCACTTATTTTGGGATGCACTCACTATCCTCTAATTAAGAATGAAATAGAGGGCATATACCAGGGTAAGATACCGTTAATAGATTCGGCTGATGAGGTAGCAAAATATGTGCATCACCTATTGCAAACACATAAGCTGCTTAATACTTCTACCAAGAAGCCTGTGCATCGTTTTTATGTTTCCGATTATACCGATGCATTTGAGAAGAACACCAATTTCTTTTTCAGCGAGAAAATAAAACTGGAAGAGGCCCGGATCTGGAAATAGCTGTTTAGGCTAAAGCCCTGTGATATTTAATATGTATTATTTTCCAGCCAGCTAAAGCAGACTGCAATTGAGAATGGCAGTTCACTTTAGTGAACTGATAAAGATGGAAAAACAGTGGGTTTCAACCTAAGAAAACTCTAAGGGGTAGTAGTAGTTACCGGAAGAATTTTACCATTAAAATAAGCTGGACCTGCCAACGCAAAATCACGTATAAATGCAGCCATTTGTGCTGGAGTCATAGGTGCTTTCTCACCCGGAAAGGCTTGTGAAAACATCTCGGTTTGTACTGCACCTATACAAAGGCAATTCACCGCTATATTTCTTCCCTTAAATTCTTCTGCAAGGCATTCAGTAAGGCTTGCAAGGGCTGCTTTGCTTGAACTGTATGCACTCAGGCCGGGAAATTTAACGCTACCCTGAAAGCCACCCATGCTGCTAATATTTAGTATATGAGTAGGCTGCTGACCTTTGCCCATATAAGGAAATAGGGCTTGGATGAGGGCAAATACCGAGGTGACGTTTACTTTGTAAATAGTATCTATATCTTCTTTGGAAAGTTCCTCGAATGGCTTGTTTACCAGGGCACCAGCATTATTTATAAGAATGTCTACTGTGCTTATGTGTGACAAAAGCTCCCGCATGAGATCGTGCTTCAGGTTGCCTTCTGCCAGATCAAATACCAGTGGATGAATTTTAGCACCCGGGTATTGGTATTGGCATTCCCTTTTTAATTGTTCAAGCTTAAGGCGGTTGCGGGCAATAACAACTACTTTATTGTTGGTGTTCGAAGCAAATAATCTTGCCAGTTCGTATCCTATGCCGCGGCTTGCGCCTGTAATAACTATGTTCATTAATCGTAGCTGTATTGTTTTAACCGAGCCCAAAAATAGCTGTATTTTGCCACATCTTTCTACTATGAGTGGCGCAAACTTAGGATACCTCATTGCTTTTCTCTCCATGTTCATTGGAGTAATGTCTAATTTCCCCTTTACTGATGTGGCACGCAGGTGGGGCTCAGTGGCCTTAAATCACTTTCGTTTACTTGTTGGCCTAATAGCACTTACGGCTGTCTGTATGGTGGTAGATAAACTCTCCTTTACCAATCTATTTACCA
>DATHOD010000059.1:0-24215 GCA_035485295.1 Bacteroidia bacterium | reverse complement strand
TTCATCCCATTCCATCATTTGCGGACGGATATGTTCCTTACCAAATTTACGTATGGTATCAGCTATCATTTGCTGGGTCTCGGTAGTAGAAAAATCCATTCCTGTAGCTACTGCAGTTTCTGTCGCGCTCATAGTTCTTGTTTTTGCAAATTTAATATTTCACTCTATCTATTTACCAATGGTAATATACGCGGCTAATTTAGCATACTTATCTTCATCTATCCCCTCCACCTTCATTAAATCTCTGCTATTTGAAAAAGAACCATTGCTTTTTCGGTAATCGTAAATAGCTTTTGCCAATTTCTTATGAATATAAGGATGATGAGTCAATTCCCTTTCTGTGGCTTTATTTATATCTATCTTCTCCACCTTTGAGATATCAAGTGTCACCTTGCTGATTATAGCATTGTAGCATGCCGAATCCATCCCATAAACCTCAAGTAACTGTGTTTTACTATAATATCCTCCCAGCGCATCTCTAAACCTTGCTATGGTTCTGGCAAGCTTAGGTGTAACTTGCGGAAGTGTCATGAAGTCAGATGAATCGGCACTATTTAATTCAACGGTGCCTGAAGTAATTATGTTATTACTTAGAACTGATACTGATTTAGGAATACTGTCCTTAGAACTTTCAACTTTGGAAACATCTGCTTTAAATGATGCAAAATCTGGTTTGATCGGCGAAGGCGGAAAATAATCGGCAATGAGCAAATACACCATCATCCCAACTATTAGGGTGAGCAATACTAAAATGCCATTACGCTGCCTTTTATTGAAAGAAAAATAATCCTTCCACATATGAAATACAAAGGGTCTAAAATAAGAAAGTCCCCCATTTGGTGGGAGACTTTCTGATAATGAAAGCTTATACTGTTTTACAAATAAATATTGTAAGTGTTACCGTTAATGGTAGCAGAAGCTGTATTGTTGCACTTTCCTAAACCACTTGTATAAGTAAGATATAGTGGGTATGTTTTGCCTGTACGGGTATATGTAAGTTGCCCTGCTTCTATGCAATAGCAAGGTAATGTCTTATAAAGCGCATAGTTTATCCAATTAGCTGCATATATAAGCGGGCTTGAAATGGTAATAGTATATCCAACACCACTCTTGCTTGTACCACTTGCACTGCCTGTAATAGAGTAATAGTAAAAATTACCAGATTGCATAAGAGTATTAGTACGGCTTGAATTCCATGTAGCACTACCACCTGTTGAATAGTTAAGAGTGAGGTTAGCGTTAAAGTTCCAACTGTAATCACCAAGTGAATCCTTGCCGGTATTTGTTAAACTCCTAGTACCTGTAACACTAATTACAGTACCACCTAAATTAGTAAACGAATAATTTTTGAATGTCATGGTAATCACTGAACCATTGGTAAAATACCCTTCCCCTCTAGGCCAGTATACAATAATATCACCCTTTCTTGTTCTGCCATCAGGGCTTACACAAGTACCAGGGTAACTGATAATCAAAGTGTCTGTAGTAGCTGAACTATCCCATGTCCAGGTTGCGCATGTATATGAATGATCTGGCCTTTCTGTTGCCTGGCCTTTAGCTGCTCCATCAGCTGAGTTCTTGGTATCTTGAATTGCAAAAGTTGCATTTGCATCATCCTGTGCTGCAGTAGCATCAGTATCAGCAGTAGATTCTTTCTTACAACCGGTTATAATTACGCCTGCCAGCGAAACAGCTAAAATGCCGGTAAGTATTAAATGCTTAGTTTTCATGAATTTAGTTTTTGGTTATATAGTCTTTGATACTTCAAATATAGAAAAGTTTAACGATTTTTAACAGATTACGGGCATTTATTCGTAATTGATTGATTTTCAATAACTATAGCCTTTAAAGAGTACGCACAAATTTTTGTTACCTTTGTCATGTACTAAAATTTATCTTTTGACCGTACATCGCTATTGGTTATCGCCCGACAAAAAATTGTCAAAAACATTAAAACCTATTCTTGGGTTTTATCCACGTAATATAGCCTTATACCAAATGGCGCTAAGACATAAGTCAGTAGCACGTGGCAAAACAGATAATTCAAAAACAAGCAATGAGCGCCTGGAATTTCTTGGCGATGCGTTACTTAATGCTGTGGTTGCCGATCATCTTTTCCGTATTTTCCCATATAAAGACGAAGGCTTTCTAACCAAAATGAGATCAAAAGTGGTAAGCAGGCAGCACCTTAACTCAATTGCACTTAAAATGGGAATGCCCCATTTGCTCAATAAAGATTCAGGAGGTTATACCGGAAGTTCTATCTATGGCAATGCACTGGAAGCACTGGTTGGTAGTATTTACATTGACAAAGGATATAAAACGGCGCAAACATTTATTTTGAAAAGGCTTTTCGGTCTGTATGTTGATATCGATGAATTAGAAAACACTGAATCGGACTTTAAGAGCAGGCTTATTGAATGGGCACAAAAAGAAAAGCATTCGCTTGAATTCCGTGTAATGGAAGAGGCACGTTTTGCTGACGATAAAACATTCCTGATAGGTGTATTTATAAACAATGACCTGAAAGGGCAGGCAAGTCATTATTCCAAAAAGAGAGCTGAGCAAATGGCAGCAGAAAAGGTACTGGATAGTTTTGCACAACAGGTAGAATAATTTATGTCGAAGACGCGTTTAATAGTAGAATACGATTACGACTTTTGCCTTATTGGCATAGCTTGCCATGAAAAAGATTACCGTCTTTGCTGGACCCTGAATACTCTTTTACAAATCAACCTTTCAAAAAAAGACGACCATCTTTCGGCCAATAGCAGCCATTCACTTTTCCATTATAACCAGGAACAACTTTTTCGTGAGTACTATCTCGTTTCAAACCGGGGTACTTCAGGTATGCTGGTAGAAGAACACAGGCAGGTTGATTATTTCTTTATTGCCAGAGGCGATATTGGAACTGAAGAACAAAAGCATTTTTTAGATCAATTCAAAAGCATTGAAATGGTATCCGCCGCTTATCCTATGGATGCGAATTTGCTTAAATCGAAACATAATTTGATATTTGAATAACATATGAAAATAGGAAACAAGACAAAAATAATAGCAACTATAGGTCCCGCATCAGCGTCGAAAGAAGTGCTTAAGGAAATGATAGAATCAGGCATGAGCATTTGCCGAATCAACTTCTCGCATGGCAATTACGATGCTGTAAAGAGTATTCTTAAAAATGTCCGCGAACTCAACAAAGAAATGGGCACCTACGTTGGTGTATTGGCCGATCTGCAGGGCCCTAAACTTCGTATTGGAGAGGTGATTAATGGTGGTGTTCAAATCGTAGAAGGCCGTAATATTACTATCACCACTAAAACTTGTATGAGCGACGATAAGCGTGTATTTATCACATATCCTCAATTCCCTAAAGATGTTTCAGTAGGCGATAATGTATTGATTGCCGATGGAAAATTAATGCTTAGAGTTACCGGTACCAACCGTAAAGATGAAGTGAAGGCAGTTGTGGTGCATGGCGGTATGCTGAACTCAAAAAAAGGGGTTAATCTGCCCAACACCAAAATTTCGATGCCCAGCCTTACCGAGAAGGATTTAAAGGATTTGGAATTTGCATTGGAAAATAATATTGAGTGGATCGGCTTATCATTCGTGCGTACAGTTAATGACGTAGTGGACCTGAAAGAACGCATTAAGAGACTGAAGTCTCATGCTAAAGTTGTAGCCAAAATTGAAAAGCCGGAAGCATTACTTGAAATAGATAATATTATAGACATGGCCGATGCCGTTATGGTTGCACGTGGGGACCTGGGTGTTGAAGTAGATGCAGAACGTGTACCTCTTATTCAAAAAATGTTAGTTAGAAAATGTATTGAAGCATCAAGGCCGGTAATTATTGCAACGCAAATGATGGAGAGCATGCTCACGAACTTCTCCCCTACCCGTGCCGAAGTAAATGACGTTGCAAATGCGGTGTTAGATGGAGCTGATGCAGTAATGCTAAGTGAAGAAACATCGGTTGGACAATACCCTGTAAGGGCTGTGCAATATATGCAGCGTATTGCAAAACATATTGAAGAAAACGAAAAGAGCATTTACCACCGTGAACACCATCCGGTATTGCAAACACATACTTTTATCTCTGATTCTATTTGCTATAACTCATGCGTTATGGCTCGCCAGGCAGGAGTAAAGGCGATTGCTTCCATGACCAATTCAGGATATACGGCATTTAAACTTTCAAGCCACAGGCCCAAAGCCAATGTATTTATTTTTACCGATAACCGCACTCTCCTTACTACACTGAGCTTATTATGGGGTGTTCATGGTTTCTATTACGATAAATACCATAGCACAGACCAGACCATTATTGACCTTAAAACCATACTGCGTAAGGAAGGATTGGTGAAGCCGGGTGATTTTGTAATTAACATTGCCAGCACACCAATTAAAGAACGTGGACGCACTAATATGATGAAGCTAAGCCAGATCGTATAATACAATAATATAACTCATTTTATGGCAAAAGAAGTTGGAACAAAAGACAAGCCAATGAAGTTAAAAACACCTCCTTTAACTTCTGAATATACCATGCATAAAGATGAAAAAGACGGAAAAGATATTTTAGTTTGCACTGTTGGTAAAACAGTTTTGCATTATGATTACCGTTGCTTGAATGATTTGCACCAAATGCTAAAAAAGCATGGCGACTGGATGGAGCTTGGCAGTGCAGATGAACAAAAGCCTGCAAAAGAAGGAACAGTTGAAGCATGGGGCCGTTCACCTAAAAACCCTGTGGGTGGGTGGTATGGGCTTAAGAAAGGACTTCGAGGACGTTTTGGAATGTATGTACCACCATTAATGGAAACACTTGGCCTTGCCGAAGTAGAGCACAACCCGAAGAATAATAGAATGAGGGCTAAATAATATTGCCTAAGCGTCTAGTTCGCCTGCAATAACGTTCATACTACTCATGGTAACAATAGCGTCTGATAAAAGATTACCTCGTATCATTTCAGGATATGCCTGGTAATAGATAAAGCATGGCCTGCGGAAATGCAGCCTGTATGGAGTTCTTCCACCATCGCTAACCAGGTAGAATCCCAGTTCACCATTGGCGCCTTCCACAGCATGGTATACTTCGCCTTTAGGAACATCGGTTTCGCCCATCACTATTTTAAAGTGATAGATAAGGGCCTCCATATTGTTGTATACTTCTTCCTTAGGCGGCAAATAAAAGTCAGGCACTTCAGCATGGAAAACCTTTTCAGGCATTTTCTCAATCTTCTCTATAGCCTGTCGAATAATACTGAAGCTCTCCCATATTTCCTTTTCACGAACCATAAAACGGTCGTAGGTATCTCCATTAGTCCCAATAGGAATATCAAATGTAAACTCTTCGTAGCTTGAATAAGGGGTCATTACACGTACATCATAGTCAACACCTGCTGCACGTAAATTAGGCCCCGTAAAACCATAATTAAGGGCTCTGTCAGCGCTTATTGAACCTGCGCCGATGGTACGGTCCATAAATATGCGGTTACGCTCTAATAGCTTCTCAAATTCTTTCAACACCTTAGGGAACCTGGCCATAAATTCCTTGATCTTAGCCCATGTCTCAGTTCCAAAGTCGCGTTCAAATCCTCCTATGCGGCCAATATTGGTAGTAAGTCTGGCACCGCATATAGATTCATATATCTCGTATATTTTTTCTCTTTCTTCAAATACGTAAACAAAGCCGGTTAATGCTCCGGCATCAACGCCAATTACACTATTGCACACCAGGTGATCGGCAATACGTGCCAATTCCATTATGATAATGCGCATGTACTGCACACGCTTTGGTATTTCAACCTCTATCAATTTTTCTACTGTCATGTGCCAACCTATATTATTTATAGGTGATGAGCAGTAATTAAGACGGTCAGTGATCGGCGTAATCTGGTTATACGGCCTGCGTTCAGCAAGCTTTTCAAATGCACGGTGAATGTATCCAATGGTCGGCTCTGAGTCAACAATAATTTCACCATCCATTTTTAAAATGTTCTGGAACACACCATGTGTAGCAGGGTGCGAGGGGCCAAGATTAAGAATGGAATATTCCTTTTCTTCCAGCTTCTCCGCTGTTTCCGGTGGCACTTGCTGCACCACTTTTCCTTTTTGATTCTTAGCCTGAGCCATACTAAATAATATTAGCGTCCAAACATTTTATCGTCCTTGTCTCTTCTTGTAGGGTCCTCCAACGGGAATTCTTTCAGCATTGGAAATCCTCCCAAATCATCCACATTCAAAATGCGTTTTAAATTAGGATGCCCCTTGAAAGTAATGCCAAAGAAGTCGTAGGTTTCTCTTTCCATCCAATTGGCAGTAGAGAATACTGTTGTAAGTGTAGGCACAACTGCATCGTTCAGCGCAAAGAAAGTACGAAGGCGTATCCTCCAGTTCTTACGCATATTATGCAGGTGATATATCACTCCGAGTTCATGTCCCTTATTATCCGGGAAATGAATTCCACATAGGTCGGTAAGAAAACGGAATTGCAATTCAGGATCATCGTAAAGATATTTTACAACGTCAATTATCTTGTCTCTTTTAATTGTAAATACTGGGAAATCGCGCATCATCTCTGCCGAAACCACATCTTCGCCAAATGCATCGCGCAACTTTTTCTCTATAACGGGCAATATATCTTCCATACCTTATTCTATTCCGTATTGGGCAAGCATTGCTTTATATTCCGGGGTCTTTCTTCTGCGTATCGATTCATTCTGAACCAAGTCCTGAATTCTAAGAATACCATCCAACACTTGTTCAGGACGTGGAGGGCAACCCGGAACATATACATCAACAGGTATTACCCTGTCGATACCTTGCAATACGCTATATGTATCAAATATTCCTCCGCTGGAGGCACAAGCACCCATAGAAAGAACCCAACGCGGTTCAGCCATTTGAGTATACACCTGCCTTAAAATAGGAGCCATTTTTTTAGCTATTGTACCCATTACCATAAGCAAGTCGGCCTGGCGAGGTGAGAAACTTAAACGCTCAGCTCCGAAGCGGCCCATATCATAATGCGCAGCCATGGTAGCCATAAATTCTATACCGCAACATGAAGTAGCAAAAGGTAATGGCCATAAAGAATTCTTACGGGCCATCCCCACTACTTTATCAAGCGAAGTGGCGAAGAAACCCGGGCCTTCAATACCCGCCGGAGCGCCTACTACCTCTATATTACTATCTTTTATTATTGTGTTCATACAATGGGGGATAAAAGGGTTTTTTACTCTGCATCCCACTTAAGGGCGCCTTTTTTAAGTATATATAAGAACCCTAAAAATACTACTGCCAGATAAGATATCATTTCTACAAATCCAGTAACAGAAAGTACCCTGAAATCAACTGCCCATGGATACATGAATATTACTTCCACATCAAACAACACGAACAAAATAGCAGCAAGAAAATATTTAATTGAGAACTGGGTACGGGCATTTCCTTGCGATTCTATACCACATTCGAACACTTCATCCTTTATTTTAGATTTGCGTTCAGGGCCTAGCATATGCGTAGCAAACATGGTAAGGCTTACAAACCCTCCGGCTACTAATACCGTTATTATAATCGGTAAATATTCTATGGGGCTATTGGCAGTATTCATAACACTAATATTACAATACAAAGTTAATCATATTTATCGGGCAACAGTCATGTTTTACGCTTCAACCAGTTCTTGCAGGTACGGTACTTGTTTCACTTTCTCACCTTTCTTTATAAGCTCTTCAAATTCAGCACGGAAATGGCGTATAGCACTTGCTACAGGCCATGCTGAAGCTTCACCCAATGGGCAAATAGTACGGCCATCAATCTTAGACTGTACATCCCACAAAAGATCTATATCACTCATTTTACCATGACCATCTATAATACGATGCAATACCTTTTCCATCCATCCTGTTCCTTCGCGGCATGGGCTACATTGCCCGCATGATTCGTGGTGATAAAAGCGTGTGAAATTATACAGGTTCTTTACCACACTAACCGTCTCATCCATAACTATAAAGCCACCTGAACCAAGCATTGTACCTGATGCAAAGCCACCATCACTTAACGATTCGTAGCTCATTAAACGTGGTTCTCCTTTGGCTGTCTTTAAAAATAATTCAGCAGGTAGAATGGGAACAGATGAACCGCCCGCAACTACCGCTTTGAACTTTTTACCGTTACGAATGCCGCCACAATATTCTTCTGAATACAAAAACTCTTCAACAGGAAGTCCGAGCTCTAGTTCATAAACCCCAGGATTCTTCACATGTCCGCAAGCAGAAATAAGTTTTGTGCCTGTGCTTTTTCCAATACCAATCTTGGCATATTCCTCTCCGCCCATATTTAAAATGTGCGGAACAGCAGCAATAGTTTCTACATTATTTACAACCGTTGGGCACATCCACAAGCCTTGTACAGCTGGGAACGGAGGTTTCATACGAGGGTTCCCTCTTTTGCCTTCTAACGATTCTATAAGTCCGGTTTCTTCTCCGCAAATATATGCGCCCGCACCTGGGTGAACATACAAGTCAAGATCATAACCCGTACCCATAATATTTTTACCTAAAAACCCCGCAGCATATGCTTCTGCAATTGCTTTTTCAAGAATATGATACACGTATAAAAGCTCTCCGCGAATGTATATGTATGCTGTATGTGCATCAAGTGCGTAGCTGGAAACTATCATACCTTCCACCAATGCATGCGGATGTTTTTGCATCAGGTACCTGTCTTTAAATGTGCCTGGTTCGCTTTCGTCTGCATTGCAAATAAGGTAGTGTGGGTTGGGAGTTTTTTTATCAATAAAACTCCACTTCATACCAGTTGGAAAACCGGCTCCTCCCCTACCCCTTAAGCCTGATTTTTTGACCTCTTCAACCACATCATCGGGTTTCATTTTAAGTGCTTTTTCCACACTCTTGTAACCACCCTTTTCCCTATAGACACTGTATGTTTCTATTCCGGGTACGTTAATATGCTCAAGCAATACTTTTCTGCCCATATATTTTTATTTAAGATGTAGGAATTAAGAATTAAGATTTGGAAGCTTCATCACATCTTAAATCTTAAATCACAAATCATATTTCTTTATAGTGTTTTTTGTCAAAGTGGGAAATAGGTTCTTTCACATTTTTGCGATAATCATCTAAGATCGCATCTACTTTTTCGCATGTAAGATTTTCATGATATGTTTCGCCCACCTGCATTATTGGTGCGGTTCCGCAGGCTGCAAGGCATTCTACAGTTTTCAGGGTGAACATACCATCAGCAGTAGTTTCACCAACTTTTATTCCTAGTTTCTTTTGCATGTATGTAACAATGTCTTCAGCACCCATTAACCAGCAAGGCCCTGTGCGGCATACTTCAAGCACGCATTTACCAACGGGTTTCATATTGTACATGCTGTAAAACGTTGCCACTTCATATACCTCCACGGGCAATATGTTGAGCAGAGTTGCCACATAGTCCATTGCATCGGAACTTAACCACCCGCCAAATTCAGCCTGTGCAAGGTGCAACAGCGGCAATAAGGCAGATTTTTGTTTGCCTTCAGGATAGCGCTTTATTATTTTATGCGCCACGTTAAGTGCGTCGTCAGAGAATCTCAGATTATTTGCCATCAGGATATTTCAATTATTGACCGTTGCAAATATAGGGCTATTTTATTTCCACTTCAACCCGCCGGTTAGCTTGCATTTCTTCCTGGGTTGTCGGGTGAGGATAAATCATGGCATTATTGGCGAATCCTTTCCATGTCATTCTACCTTTATCAACTCCCCCATCCTGCAGGTATTGGAATACTGCCTTAGCCCTTGCCTCCGATAGTTCCATATCGTATTTATACCCCCAATATGTGCCCGGATCGTTCACATACCCTTTTATTAAAATTTTTACTTCAGGATTATCTACCATAAACGCTACTAGTTCATTTAAAGTTGGAAAAGAAGATTGAAGAAAATCGGCCCTGTCACCAACAAATTGTATACCGCTGAATACCATGTTGCCATGCGCTTGTATCTTAGAAAGCAGTATAGTTATTCCAGTATCCGAATCTGTTTTAGCCTGGTAACTTGTTTGTGAAATGAGATATCCTTTCGCCATGCAGGAGATATCTATTCTTTCGCCCTTATTAATTGTAACAGGCTGGTGCGAACTTGTGTTTTGTATTGGTTTATTACGTCCATTATTCACCCATGTTACTTTAATCTTAGACTCTACAGGTTTCCTTGTTGCGCTATCCAATACATTAATAAAAAACTCTTTGGGTTGTAGCGTTTGTTTTGGGACTTCTTCACTTGTTGCAACCTCAACCGAATATTTAAAATGTAAGAGCAATGTAAATCGTCCATTTGCACGAGTATAATTATCTACAACCAAATAATAACGCTCACCCTTTTTTACTTGCAATGCCTTACTATAGGCAGGGTGTGCACCTGGCAATTCTCTTTCATCGACTGCATTTGCAGATAAGCCAGTCATACCTTTCAAAGAAATATCAGCATGCGCTAAATTGCTTCGTACAGGAATAATTCCTCCTGATGCTATTTTATCACAAAAGCTCCTATCCTTATCCCTGCAGGTCTCACAATTTTTAAAAACTTTACCAGCATTAAGGTCCTTAAACAGTAGAAAATCCAGATCGTCGGTATGATTCTGAGGTACAATATCAAAAGTGAGAATAGTATCATACGGAATAGTAAACACAAACCACACTGCTGCATGTGGGCTTTCAAAACGAGAGCCATCTGTATTTTTCATTGCCAGTGTAGGGTCTGGCGCACCGATAGCATACACCGGGCCAAAACAAGTATCAACCATTGCGGCGCTATCGCAACTGCTATACTGTTGAGCAAAAAGTGAAAAACATATGATTAAAAATAAAGAAACTAAAACTGGTTTTTTCATTTTACCACTTCTATCTCAACCCGCCTATTGGCTTTAGCCTCTTCATCGTTAGCTGGGTTTGCATACAACATATTTGAATTACCATAACCTTTATAATTAAGGCGCTTTTTACTAATGCCCGCGGCCCCGAGAAAATCAGAAACAGCTTCTGCTCTTTCTTTAGAAAGTTTTTTAGCAGCGCCGGAATTACCATTACCAGGATCATTCACATAACCTTTAATCATAATATTTACACCCGGATTACTCCGCATAAATGCCAATACATTCATCAGTGCATTCTGCGAAGTGGGTAAAAAAACTGCATTTCCTTCATGAAAATATATTCCCTGAAGCACCACACTTTTGTTATCTACCACATGGGCAAGTTTTATGGCCATATCTACCTCACCACCCGTATCGGTTGCTGTAAATGGCGATTGGGTAAACATATACCCTTTTGCATTGCAGTTAATATTTATCGTCTGCCCGTGATTCAGGGTAAATTCATACTCTGAAGTATCAATGGTAATTACTTTACCCGATCTTAAGCCAGTAACATCAAGTTGGGCTGTTATAGGGTTATTTGCGCTATCGGATACTGTTAGATGCAATGTGATTTTACCTGGAGCTTTTGCAGGTTGAAGATTTACCGGATGCAATTTTATTGGTACCGCATCAATAGACGACATCTTATCAGTACCTCTGCTTACAGTTGCCTGCGGAACAGCATATTTTGGAAATCTCAAATGCAGCTTCAATGTAAATCCTCCTTGTTCCACGCTCCAGTTATCTACCACAATATAATAGCGCTCTCCTTTTTTTACCATTAGCCCTTTGCAATAGCCTTTGTATCCCGATGCGATAATAGTATCAGTTGCAATTGCTGAAAGTCCCTTATTACCTGAATGCGTTGCTGTATCAGGGAGTGCCATATTTGAACGTAACGGCTTTATATTCTTTTCAGCTACTCTTCTGCAAAAATCATCTTCGTCCTGAAAAAGAAGAAAGTCGAGATCATCCCCTGCGTTCTCAGGAATAAGATCAAATGTTAAAACAGTATCGTTGGGAACTACAAATGTCAGCCATGAAATATTATGCCCCTGTTCAAAAAACAGCCCCTGGCTATGTTTCAGCACAACGGCCTTATCCTTAGAACCATTGGGCATAACAGGGCCAAATGCCACATCATTTATTTCGGCCGCCCGGTTGCAATTAATATATTGCTGGCCATAGGAAAACGAAAAACAAAATAATAAAAAACCAATTAAGATTTTTTTCATTTATCGAATTCAGCAATAACAGTCTCGCCGCCTTTCACCATATCGTTTAACTGGCTGCGAACCTTAGTTCCTAAAGGTAAGAATATATCCACCCGCGAACCAAATTTGATGAAACCCATTTCACCACCCTGCTCTGCTGTATCACCCACTTTGCAATAGTATTTTATCCTGCGTGCAACTGCTCCCGCTATTTGTCTGAACAGCACTTCTTGCCCTGCTGTAGTTTTTACAACTACAGTTGTTCTTTCATTTTCGGTAGAAGATTTAGGATGCCATGCCACCAGGTAAAGCCCCTTATGGTATTTTACATATTGTACACGGCCTGCCACGGGGTAGCGGTTTATATGCACATTAAGTGGCGACATAAATATGGAAACCTGTAACCTTTTGTCTTTAAAATACTCAGGTTCTTCAACTTCTTCTATCACTACCAGTTTACCATCGGCCGGTGCAATTACATGTTTAGGGTTTATTGTTGTATGGCGCTTAGGGTTACGGAAGAACTGTACAATTAGCAACCAGAAACCAAAAGAAAGAATTCCGAATGCTATTAATATCACGCAGGGAACATGCAAATAACAAAGCAAAGCATTTAATGCTGCTAAAATTACCAGTGACCCTAAAATAAGTTTATATCCTTCTCTATGTATCATCGCTTAAATTTCTAAGGCAAATTTAAGTGATTTGTTGAGGGTTATGCATCTTAAAGCACCTCACTACTAACATAGTTTTGTGAATAAGGTAGTTATGGTTTCATAATTCGTTTTTTTGTATATTTGCGTTTTACCTACACAGCATAGATGAAGAATGATTTGAAAAACTACCCTAAGTTCAAACTTGGGAATTCATTTACTAAGGAACAACTCGATTTTTTCAATAAATACGGATTTATACATTTCTCTGATGTCCTTTCTCCACAAGAAGTCAACGAACTGATTGCCGGCTACGAAAGCGCACAGGACAAGCTTATTAAATCACGTGAAAAAATTGTAAAGGGTATTCCGGTAATATTTGGCCATGATGAAAATGGCAAACGTATAGTTCAACGCTTCCCGTATACATCGCACTATAGCGACCGAATCAAGCAATTGGTAGCTGATCCCCGGATTCAGGGATTCAAGCACCTGTTGAACATCCGCTCAAGCAGAGTAAGCGAGAACGAACGTGATGGAGTGGTATTTAACCATTACGTGAATTCAAAGCACAGCCGCTTTAAGCAAATGGGCTGGCATACAGATTCTATACGTGAAGTATTCTATGCCAAAAAAGTATTCCCTATGCTAAACATTGGGGTATACCTCGATAATTCTTCTGAAGTTAATGGTGGCTTACGCATATTGCCTGCCACACACACACAGGGACTTTTTGGAATGTTATTTACCAAAATGTATTACCGCAATACCAAGGAAGATAAAGACGAAGTAACGGTTGTTGCAAAGGCCGGAGATATAGTAGTACACCATGGGCATATATGGCACCGCGTAGGACATTCTGAGCATCTTGATTCAGTTAGCCGCCGCAGGGTAATGTATATACCGGTATTGTGCGGTCCGCGCCAAACACGCAAACCACCGAAAAAAGGCAAAACAGGTAAGACCCCTATCTATCATCACCTGCATGCTTTTGCTAAGTTCGATGAATAAATTATTATGGCTTACGCGCTTATAACAGGTGCCAGCAAAGGCATTGGAAAATCGTTGGCAGAAAATCTGGCAGCGAAAAAATACGACATACTTCTTGTTGCCCGTTCTGAAGATCTGTTAAAGCAGAATGCATATGAAATTGAAAAAAAGTACGGAGTAAAAACGGCTTTTTTTGCAACCGATATCTCCTCCCCCGACGCAGCTAAAAAGATTACACTATGGTGCACCGAAAAAAATTTCGATGTAAGCATATTGGTAAATAACGCAGGCTACGGGCTTGGCGGTGCATTCAGCAAATTATCGCTGGAAGAGCAACTGAACATGATGCAGTTAAATATGCAGAGCCTGGTTCAGCTTACCTACATGATGATACCCGTACTTAAAAAGAGCGGCAAGAAAAGTTATATTTTGAATGTGGCTAGTACAGCCGCGCATCAGGCTGTGCCTTTCCTTGGGGTTTATTCAGGAACCAAAGCTTTTGTACTTAATTTTTCACGTGCTATACACCACGAACTGAAAGAAGATAATATTTCTGTTACCTGCCTCTGCCCTGGCCCTACCGATACTAACTTTATGAACAGGGCAGGAATGAATGGCTTTAAAAAAGCGGTAAAGCAGGCAGAGCGTTTCAATATGACACCCGAGTCTGTTGCCGAAATTGGAATTAAAGCTTTGTTTAAAGGCACCCCTGAAATAATACCAGGCGGGGTCAATAAGGCCGGAGCCTTCTTCAGTAGGGCACTTCCAAAAAATCTTACTGAAAAAACACTGGTTGGTATTTACAAACCATAAGTTTACTAATGCGCGAGATTCGGTACATAGTATACATTGTACTCTCATGCATATTGCTTTATTTTGGCTACCTTGGTTATGTAAAATGGAAATCTACACACGAGGTAAGCAGCACAATTAATACCATGCGTTATCAAGATATGCTGGCTTCCTTTAAAGATTCTGGAATTGACACTTCTTCGATTGTTTTTTTGGGAAACAGCCTTATTGAGCATTTTAATTTATCGGAGTTCAATAACCCCCATGTTATAAATAGGGGTATTAGCGGCGACTTTACAGAGGGAGTAATAGCTCGAATGGATGGAATCATTGCAAGGCATCCAAAAAAGATCTTTATTGAAATTGGTATTAACGACTTGATAGAGAAAATTGCCTTAAAGACCATAGGCGATAACTATGAGATTATTCTTCAAAAAATAATGAAGATAAGTCCGGGTACACAAGTGTATATACATAGTCTTTTGCCCACTATGCTCAAAAGCAGTATTACTACTTCAGGCGACGATGTAAACAAAAGGGTAATAGAATTCAATAACATGTTGTTAAACCTTTCTGAGAAACACCATTGCACTTATATTGATACCTGGAGCCATTTTGCAACAAAGGATAATAGTATGAATCCATCGCTTACTGATGATGGTATTCACCTAACCCAGGACGGATATAAAATCTGGATAGCTGTAATTAAGAACCTGGTAAATTAAATTCTAAAAAACCGCCACGAATTTCACAAATTAATTTCATAAAAAAATTAGTGTAATTAATGGCTAAAGGTTTTCGATTCAATACCTTAACAAAACTTTCTCGCGCATTGATGCGCTTCTGGTGGCAGGATTCAGAAAATCCCAACTTAAATTTGTAATAGGGAAATCATGGAACCGTCCCATAACGACTGCTTCAGGGCTAATACTTTGCACAGTTTTAATATCCGTAGTATCTGCGAGTATAAATGTTTTACCTTTCACAAGGCTGTCTTTTAGCTCTTTTCCATCTGCATACTCAACAATTGGAAGCTTACTATAGAACTCCATACTGAAATTGGAATAGTCCTTATACATTATGAGTTTAGAACCTTCCGGAGCAACCTTATTCACCTCCTTAGCCACATACGAACCTAACTGGTATGTCTGCAACCTTGGATAGAAATAAGAAACCATAATAAAAGTAAGTGTGGCAAATGACAATATTGTCATTATAAAAACTTTAGGGAAATATTGGAATTTTGAGAAGAACAAAAGGTACATCAGACAAGCAAAAGACAGTATGATAAACGATGGAACAATTATAGGCGCAGGGAAAATAAAGAACACTATAATGCTCATTACTACATACATTATCATCAATAGAAATACATGCAGGCCATAGAACACCGAAAACAACTTGGATTTTTTCTCTGAAGAAAAATAATTATCGAGATAATTAGCAGTAATGACAGCAGCCAATGGGTGGATAGAAAAGGTATAATGCGGCAATTGGTATTTTGAACGAGAAAGAAAAATGAGAATAAGTACAAAGCCACTTACACTCATCATTTCAGTATTTCCGGGACTCTTAAAGTTTTTTATTTTACTTCTTATTTCAGTAAAAAGAGCAGGAATGAAGAATACACACCAGGGTGCAAAGGTCCATAAGAAGCTATGGTACAAAAAGAATGGATCAGGGTTATTGCTCCAGCTGCTTTCGCCCGTAATCCTTCCAAAGCTTTGTGTCCAGTAGTAAAATCTTAATCCCGAAGTGCCAAGCTTTTCATACATTTTCTTTTCAGGGTGAAGGTCAAATTGCTCGTAAAGCCCATAACTCATTGGGATTAATAGAATGGCTATGACAATAAGAGCAACTAAATATTGCCAGCGGAAGAAACTCTTCCACTGCCTTTTGTACATAAATTCAACCGAGAAAGCGGTTACCGGAACTATAAGTCCAATAGGTCCCTTTGCCATCATTGCGCAGGCAATGCCTACCGCTCCCCACACCATATTTTTAAGCTTTAAGGTGCGATTGAATTCAGCCAATTGCCATAAAGAAAACATTACAAACCCGGCAAGCATTGTATCGGTTCTTACATCACTCGTCATCATGCAAGTGGCCATACAAGAAGCCATTATGAGCACAGCTATTTTAGCGGCTCTTTCTGTGTAAAATAACAATGTATACCTGTATAAAGAATAAAGCCCCAATACAAGACAAAGCACTGATGGCAGACGATATGCCCAATCGTGCACACCAAATATTTTAAACGCCAGGCAAGCACTCCAGAATACCAATGGGGGCTTATCAAGGTAATCTACACCCCTTAGATATAGCTGCAGATAGCTGCCCGAATGAAACATTTCCTTAGATATCAAGCCATAGGTAGAAGCATCAATATCCATTAGATCTAATTGCATACCTATGCAATAGATAATGCCCAGCACAGCCAGCGAGATGTAAAAAAACAGGTTAAATGCCCTTGAGCTTTCTTGTTTCATATGCCTTGCAAATGTAGGTAGAGAAATCAATTTGATTAGATAAAATATAATTTAGCTAAACAATTCTCGTTATTTATAGCTATGAATCAGCCAAAGAAATACAATTTCCTCTGCATTTGTCTACTGTATTCAGTTATTTTAATTGGACAGGTAAATAAAGTTGAATTAAGTTATTTTCCTCATTCGAAGCAAGTTTCTGAAAGATATTCTTTATCCAAAAAAACTGGGCTAAAAGACGGTTCATACATTTCATATTTTCAGGTGAGCAAGTTAAAATATGATGATATGAAGAAAGGTTCTATCAATGACAGCAATCTTATAAAGGAAAAAGGCTTTTACAAGAATGGAGAAAAAGACGGTTTATGGATAGAATATACAGCTCCCTTCTCAGGACAAATAAAATCAACTGGCATATACAAAGATGGCAGTAAAACAGGCATTTGGAAGACCTATATTGAACATGGTAATATAATACAGCGATATGATTATGACAGCAATAAATATTTACCGAACCAATTAAACCTGTATCTGAGTATTGCAGTTGCTTATCCTGAGAAATCTAGGGAAGCTGGAATACAAGGCACTGTAGTTGTAAATTATTCTGTTGAAAATGATTGCAGTATAGATAGCATTATGGTTATTAACAGTGTTTCTAAAGATTGTGATGATGCCGTAATAGATGTAGTGAAGCAATATGGTGGGTTATACAAAACCTATCATCAGAAATATAACATCCCTTGTAAACCTGAGAAAAGTGTACCTTTCAGCGTAAAGTTCCAGTTTAGGTAACGCCTCTCCCGCATGGGAGTGGAAGGGTGAGGGCAAAAAAGCGTAAATTCGCAATCCTTTTGCAAAAAAATGTTTACAGAATATGATGTAATAGTAGTAGGTGCGGGCCACGCAGGATGCGAGGCAGCAGCAGCAGCAGCCAATATGGGCTCGTCTGTGTTGCTTATTACTATGGATATGACCAAAATTGCGCAGATGTCTTGCAACCCTGCAATGGGTGGCATTGCAAAAGGACAAATAGTGCGAGAGATAGATGCATTAGGCGGATACTCTGGAATTGTAAGCGATAAAACTGCTATTCAATTCCGAATGCTGAACCGTTCAAAAGGCCCGGCAATGTGGAGTCCGCGTACACAAAACGACCGCGCTCTATTTACACTTGAGTGGAGAAAGATGCTGGAAAATACTCCTAACCTTGACTTTTTCCAGGATATGGTAAAGGGCCTTATTGTTAAGAATGATAGGGTTTGCGGGGTAGTTACCGGAATGGGAATGGAAATAAAATGTAAATCGGTAGTACTAACTAACGGTACATTTTTAAACGGAATTATACACATTGGTGAAAAACAATTTGGTGGCGGCAGAGTAGGGGAGAAGGCTGCAACAGGCATTACAGAACAGTTGTTGCAACTGGGTTTTGAGAGTGGCCGCATGAAAACAGGAACACCTCCGCGAATTGACGGAAGATCACTTGATTATTCGAAAATGGAGGAGCAAAAAGGTGATGATGATCCTGCAAAATTTTCATATTCTTCAGCAACTACACCACTCACAAAGCAGCGCAGTTGCTACATTACATACACCAGCGACGAAGTACACGATATACTTAAAACAGGCTTTGATAAATCGCCAATGTATTCCGGAAGAATACAAGGCATAGGCCCAAGGTATTGCCCATCGATAGAAGACAAGATAAATCGTTTTGCAGACAAGGAACGCCACCAACTTTTTGTGGAGCCCGAAGGATGGGATACAGTGGAGGTTTACCTCAACGGATTCTCAACTTCGCTACCTGAAGAGGTGCAGTTTAAGGCATTATCGAAAATAAAGGGCCTAGAATGCGTTAAGATGTTTCGACCGGGGTATGCAATAGAATATGATTACTTTCCTCCCGAACAGCTCTCTAATACGCTCCAAACGCGTCGAGTTGAAAACCTCTATTTTGCCGGACAAATTAATGGAACTACCGGCTACGAAGAGGCTGCTTGTCAGGGACTTATGGCCGGTATTAATGCCCATTTAAAGGTGCATAATCGCCCATCTTTTACACTTTCCAGGTCCCAGGCATACATTGGAGTGTTAATTGATGATCTTATAACCAAGGGTACTGAAGAGCCATATCGTATGTTTACTTCAAGGGCCGAATACAGGATTTTGCTCCGACAAGATAATGCCGATATTAGGTTAACGCCCCTAAGTTATGAAATGGGTTTAGCTAAAGAAGATAGATTTAAAAGAGTAGGGGAGAAGATAAAAGGAGCCAAAGAAATAACCACATTCTTTAAAGATATAAGTGTAACTCCGGAAGAAATAAACCCTATTTTAACTTCTCTTGATTCTGCAGAAGTGAACCAAAAGATTAAAGCATTTTCTATCCTGTCCAGACCAAATATTGGTATAAAAGATATTGCAAAAGGATCTGAAAAATACAGCCAATTTCTTTCTCCTTACGATGCTGAAACAATAGAGCAAGCTGAAATAGAAATGAAGTATGAGGGATATATAAAAAAGGAGAGGGAAACGGCAGATAAATTATTACGTTTGGAGGATATAATACTTCATGATTCTTTAGACTATCATACCCTCAAATCTCTATCTACTGAAGCCAGGGAAAAGCTCACCAAAATACGTCCTAAAACTTTAGGACAAGCATCCCGAATCAGCGGAATAAATCCTTCCGATATTTCCATTTTAATGGTCCATATCGGACGATAGTTCCACGTGGAACAATTATAACATTATGCAGGAAATAACAAACATGATTGAGCTTATTCTAATTGATACTCTCAATCGGGAACGCCTCATTAAGGATTTCCAAAAGAGAATTTGGAATAACCTATTCACAGATTCAGAAGAAAAATCTGAAATATATCGAGAACTTGCGCAGACACTAGACTACTATGAACCTAATGAAGAACTCAGGAGAGAGGATCCCTCTCTTTATGGTGATGATAAATTAGTTAAAGAAGTTGAGTTTGCATTAATTAAGCTAAAAAATTCTGCAAATAACTAGTTGTTTCACGTGGAACACTACACTATCCCAGGCACAATTTTCTTAACCCAAGTCTTGCCCCATTCATCCTTCTCCTGTTGGCTCCAAAGCTCAGGATAAAAGATAACCCGTTGGAAGCGGGGAGGTAGGTATTTCTGCCAGTTAGTGCCGCCGGTAGCAGCTATAATATCAGGGTCACCTTGCAAATATCTTACAGCCGATTTATAGTGCATTAGACACCAGTTTACATTCACATTGGCATCCAATTCCCGCAAGGTATTAATCAGCTCCTCGTTCTTCTGATCTGCTTCAGGGAGCGATTTATATTTAGCATAAATATTAACTTTTGCACACCTATTTGCTAGACCAATGAATTCTTCTCCATACTTCTCCTCAAACTGTTTTAAAGTCAAGGTTTTTCTTCCGGTAGCTAACTCTGTAGCACCTGTTTTCCAGTAAATATGCTCATACATTTCCTGAACCGTACCTTTCAAAATTGAAGGATTTTTAGAGGCATATTCCTTGTGAACCAAGTTAACCATATCGGTAGAATAAAGCTCTATCATGCGGTACTGGGCAGACTGAAATCCACTTGCAGGTAAAAGGGCCATTCTGAACTTTAAAAACTGCTCCTTGTCCATACCATCTACCATAATGTCGTAGGTGGTAACAAGACCATCAAAATACCGAACAATACGTTTGAGTTTACTCAATAAAAAAGGCAGGGTAATTTTCTCTTCAGCAGCTATCTGTTCATATTCATGAATACAAAGCTTAAAGAATAGCTCAGTTATCTGATGGTACATGATGAAAATTTTTTCATCAGGAAAGCTTGTACGTGGGTTTTGAAGTGACAATAGTGTATCGGTATGCACATAGTCCCAATACTTCAAATAATCCATGTAGAGAAGCCCGTCGAGGTAAGACACCATGTCCTGCCCCATAGCCTGGTACTTCTCATCTAATTGCTTTATCCTAGTAACTATATCTGGTGTAATATCCATACTAAATTATTTATGATTAAACAGGTAAGCAATCCAAAAAGCCGCCGCTGCTGCCAAAACTCCGATAAGAGTAGTTTTCAATGCCCCGGAAACAGGATTTTGCCCCGTGAATTTACTCTTAAGGTAACCAAAAACCAAAAGACATAGGATAGTAATTATACATGAATCCCTAAGACCTGTTTGGGGTCCATTCGTAAATATATATCCCATTAAAGGGATGAGACCCCCTACTATATAAGAAACACCAATATTCAAGGCACTTTTACGTGCTCTCTTGGCGTCAGGCTCTTCTAATCCTAATTCATATCTCATCATAAACTCTACCCACTTCGTTTCGTCCTTAGCAATTTCATCAGCCACCAAGTCCTGAGCCTGTTTGGAAAGTCCATAATAAGCAAAAACATCTCTAATTTCCTGTTTTTCAACGTCATAACACTCCTTCACTTCACGCTGTTCGCGGCTAAGCTCGGAATAATAGTGTTCTTCTTCCGTTTTACCAGCCAAGAATCCACCCAAGCCCATTGCGATAGAACCAGCGCAAATTTCGGCTATACCAGCCGTGATTATAATGCCGTTACCCATCACAGCACCACTTATCCCAGCCGTGAGTGCAAAAGGCACTGTAATGCCATCAGAAAGGCCTATAATGACATCTCTGATGAAGGCAGGTTGGTTAAAGTGCTTTTCCTGGTGCATGTGCCAAATTTAATACCGCTCCAAAATTGGTAAGGAATAGCTTTATAGCTATTGCTAAAAGAACGATGCCAAATACCTTACGTAATATTATAATACCACCCGGGCCAAATAATTTCTCGAGGCGTTTTGTATTCCTTAGCACTACATACACAAATATTAAATTTATAAGTATTCCTACAATAAGATTCTCAATACTGAACTCAGCGCGGATAGATAGGAGGGTAGTAAGTGTTCCTGTTCCGGCAATAAGGGGAAATGCTATTGGCACCACCGAAACCGCAGAAGACGTTTCTTCCTTTGATATTTTAATTCCCAGTACCATTTCAATACCAATGAAGAAAATTACAATAGCTCCGGCTAGTGCAAACGAAGCAATATCCAAGCCGATAAGTTTTAAAATAGATTCTCCCAGGAAAAGAAAAGCGATCATAATTGCTCCGGATACAAGAGTAGCTTTCCGTGCATTTATTTCACCCATGCGGTTACCCAAATCTATCACAACCGGTATAGCGCCCAATATATCTATCACCGCAAAAAGAATCATTGTGGCGCTGGCTATTTGCTTAAGATCGAAATTCACTTAGGGTATATTTTGCTAACAAAGGTAAAAATAAAGTAGCAGTTGAATTAAAGCCATTACAAACCCGATCACCTATAGCCTTGCCCCTAAAACTAAAAAGGCCCCCCGAATACTCGGGGAGCCTCTTTATAATTGTTTTATCAGTTTATAACTTGATAAACTTCTTGACAACCTCTTGTCCGTTGGAAGTTATCTTAAGGAAATAAACACCTTGACTAAAGCCAGTAGTGCCTATATGCTTAACAGTATTTCCAGTGCTTACAATTCTGTCAGAATATACCACTTGCCCTAATACATCTACTATACTAAGCATTCCATCTACATTAGTATTTACCGCAACCGTAACCTGATCACTTACTGGGTTAGGATAAACATTGATCGATGATGAAGCAATTATCTCGTTTATACCGGTAACCACCTTGATAACTTTCTTGTTAGAATGTGAGCTGGTAGCCGATGTGCAAGATAAGCCATTGAATACTGTATTTACCATATACTGAAGTGCACCTGTAGTAGGCTTAAGATCAGTATAAGCGTAAATATTAAATGGTACTGAATCGTAGTTATGGAAACCTGTACCGGTATCGCGTAAAATTACGTAGTACGCAACTACATTACCAGTGCTATTCTGGTATGCGTTCCAGCTAAGGTTAACTACACTTCCAACACCCCAGTTAGCTTGTAATAAAACAGTCTCTACATTATTACTGATTGGGCTCTCTACTCCGCATGTATCAGTAGCAGTGATTTGATAGTAATTACTTTCTATGTCAGAATGTGAAGTTGCATCTACAAAAGATGTAGCGCTTGGTATGGTAGTACCAACTAAAACATAACCTGTTGTCTCCTCCTTATAGATATTGAAGTTACTTAAGTCACTTAAGTTAAGCCCTGAATTGCTCCAATTGATTGTGTTCTGCTCCAATGCAGTATCTGCAGTTACATAACACAGTGCAGGATTTCCAGGAGTTGTGCCATCTGGACACAAATAACTCCAATCCAAATATGCAGTATAGCCATTTGCATCCGTAACTTGAACTTGAATGTAATCGCAATAAGGTCCCGGGAATGGCATTGTATTACTTGAACCATTATTATCGATAACTCCATATGTATAGTATCCAGTTACATAATAAGTATATGGAGGTATTCCACCAGATGCATTTACAATTATTGTACCATTTGTATTATAACAACCAGTTGCAACTTCAGTTACACTATTAACTACTAAAGTCGGGATTACAGTTATTGAATCTGTAACAGCACCGCAACCATTTACGTCGTTTACAATCACTGTATATGAACCTACTGATAATCCTGTAGCCGTAGCAGTAGTTTGTGAACTTGCATCAGACCATACATAGCTATATGGTGCAGTTCCGCCACTTACATTAGCTGTAGCAGTACCATCGCTACCTGTTGAACGTGTTGAACTTGTGGTAACAGTCATTACTGCAGGCTCAATAACAGTTGCAACACTTACTACAGATGAACATCCGTTAGCATCGGTTACAGTTACACTATATGTTCCAGCTGATAAACCGGTTGCTGTAGCAGTAGTTTGTGAACTTGCATCAGACCATACATAATTATATGGTGCAGTTCCGCCAGTTACATTAGCTGTAGCAGTACCATTGGTTAATCCATTACATGTTATATTGGTAACACCTGTAGTTACTGAAGGTACAGGGAGTACAGTTACAGTTACAGTTGCTGTGCCTGTGCAGCCTGATGCTGATGTACCCGTTACAGTATAGGTTGTACTTCCGGTTGCAGTATATGTAATACTTACTGATCCATTACTGGTATTTGAAGCTACAGGTGTACCACTGATAGTACCTGCACAATAGGACCCGCCGCC
>DATHOD010000058.1:0-19304 GCA_035485295.1 Bacteroidia bacterium | reverse complement strand
TGAAGGTCGAACATCCACCATATCGCATACAGCATTACCAATAGTACTTGTTCCTTGCTGAACCCATACTGTTTTATTGGTTGTAGTACTTAAACTTAAATGCGAAGTAGCATACAACCCTGTACTAGCTGCAATCCAATAAATAGTATCACCCGATGGCAAATGCTGTATGGCTGCCCAACGCAATGAGATCTTACTTATTAAATTACCGCTTACCCTGAACCAGGTTGTCCCTCCATCCTTACTATATATAAGGTTAGAGATACCGTAGTTTGAATAAGCTACCATTAAATTATCAGCATTATTAGGGTCCACAGCAATACAAGAAACATTAGAACCTACTCCACTGCCGCTGGCCTGAACTAAAGTCGATGTTATGTTCTTAGGATGAAGCGCACCATTATTTGCGCTATCAATTCTATAAATACTTAACTGATCGGTACCATAATACAACCGATTAGCCGGCGTAGTCGATATAGCAACTGCTGTTATAGTTGCACCTGCAGTATCTACACTATCCGGAAATTGAATCCAATTGGTACTGATAGAATCCCATTGATCGGCATAAGGAATACCTGCCAGGTTATTATTCCTCCACATATACTTTCCTCCTGCCAGGTACATCAGGTTGTTGTCATTAGGGTCAATAACATAAGGGTTTACAAACTGATACCCTTTGCCCCCAATTGGGTCAATGCGGTTAAATGCAGTAAGCGTACCCGTTGTAGTATCCATTTGTGCTTTAAACATTTTACCTTCCTGGCAAGAATAGTAGAACACTTTGCCCGTATCGGCAATTGCACAAAATGATCCGTCGCCAAAAATAGGTTTCGTCCAATTGTTAGTTACCAAACCTGAATTATCAAATAAACTGTTATTATCCTGTGCTCCGCCAATAAGGACATTTCCGCCGGGCCTTGTATGATCAGACGCAACGGTATAGAACATAGTAGTAGTGTAACCGCTATCAAGTGTTGACCAGGTAACATTAGCTGCCGTGTCGTTATATGTTCTGAATACACCACCATCGCAACCTGAATACATTATGTTAGGGTTCGTATTCGAAAAGAAAATGACGTGTTGGTCAGGATGATGATTTGGGTATGTTTTAATAGATGGCAGGCTGGCTCCAACCATATACCCGCCAATGTGGGTGGAATGTGAAGCATCAAAAAAGCCTGTAGTAGACCTAAAAATATCGGTTCCACCAATAAATACGGTAGAAGTATCGGTCGGCAAAAACTGCACAACCATATCATAAGATCCCTGGCAATTAAACTTATCAAATAACCCGCCTGTTGAAGGTAAATTAGGAGTCAAATTAAACCACTCTCCCCCGCTGCTATCACCACTGCCGGAAAGGTATTTATATTTCCATAATTGGTTCCATTCAACCTGACCCTGAAAATTAGTATCAGGCATTCCTGAATTAACTGCATTAACAAGGAAATAAACCTGGTTTTCATCTAACGGTGAAATACCTATTACAACACGATTATATTCACCCGGAAAACCAGGAGGGGTGATTTTGGTATAGTTTATTCCATTTGTTGACCTCCAAATACCCATTTGCTGTCCTACGCTATCAACCCATCCTACTGTATTGTAACCAGAACCGCTTAATGTAGCATACACTACTCCTTTTTTGGAAACCTTCACATCAGTGAAATATGAATACGCGTTAGGGTTATGCCCAAGCACAGCAGTCCATGTATTACCTGTATCGGCAGAACGGTAAATAGTGCCAAGGGCAGCTGCATACACATTACTCATTGAATCAGGAGCTGAAGGATCTGAAGCAACATCCCACATTGCTGCCCAATAGCCATTACCTGAAAGACTAGGTGAGGTTTTAGGCAATAAGGTCCATGTTTGTCCATCATCTTTCGATCTATATACGCCACTTCCGTCAAAATATGCACCAGTTCCACTGGCAGATGCGCCATAAGCTTCTCCAGAGCCATAAAACCAAATATTGCTATGCGTTGGACGCACATCCTGTGAAAGACAACAAACACCTTGTTCAACAGCTAAAGGTGTTGTTAATGTCCATTTTTTTCCACTGTCCGTACTTCTCCACATTCCACCCGAACAGGTGCCCGCCAGTAAAATAGATTCATTATTTACATCTGCAGCAAAAGATCTTGTTCTTCCGCCCACGTTCCATGGGCCACGTTCCTGCCATACTGCTGAAGATGCATGACTGTTGAAAGGGTTAGCATCATTAGGGAGAGTAGCAGCATATGCCAATTCTAATGCTCTTACATTTTCAGGAATTCTACCTGTAGCAGGATCTGCTAACCTCTTATATTCCCATTTATAATAATCGCCTATATCTTCTCCAGTTGAAGGGCCTTCAGTTTTATGCTTTATTACGCTTGGTTTATTATTCAGTATTCCCGCTAATACGGCAGAGAACAAAAACCCTACAATCAGAAGTAATATTTTTTTCATTTTATATTTATGAATTTAAACAAATGTATGGCTTATACGAATATAAACCAAAACATTATTGTTGAGTTTGCAAGTAGTTCTGCTTAAAGCGCTGACCCTCTATTGCAAGATTCATGTAATAATTCGCTTTAGTGCTGTCATTTCTCCGCGCATAGTATCTTGAAAGAAACTGGCAGAGCACATAGTTTTTATTAAACACTCCAATGGCTTTTTCAAAATATGGAACAGCGGTATTTGTATCTCTGTTTTCAATATACAAATTACCAATGTTCACATAAATAGCATCTGAAATATGTCCTTTTTTCAACGCATCTTCATTAAGCTCCAAAGCTTTATTATACTTACCTTCCGAGGTATATAACCGTGACAAATACCCATACGTCATATAGTATTCTGGATTTACATCTATGGCACGCAGAAAATAAACTTCGGCTTTAGCCTTATCTCCCAATGACTGCTCTCCCATAGCTATATTGAAAAGTGCTTCAACATAATTACCATCTGATTCAATTGCTTTACCGAAATCATACGTAGCTGTTTTCAAATCCTTGTGATAAGAATATTGTATCATCCCAAGATTATTCCATGAAGTTGAGTATTGAGGAAATATATCTACTGAAGCCTGGTATGCCCTTTCTGCTTTGTCATAATACTCTGCTCTTTTAGCATCCGACATATTCTTATCCTTTTGCATTTGTTCCATATATGCCGATGCCAACAGTGATTGGAGTTTTGCAGAACGCGGGGCCAACCTTGCATCATGCTCGTAAATTGACATATGACTATTCCAATCAGGATTCCTTGCTATTACCCTGCCGGAATAAATTAAAATCACTCCGCCCAATATCAGGTATAGTGTTGAATTATTATTATACATGACTTTATCGCCCAATTTAATTTTAAAGAAATGGAATAACAAGATTGTTATTATTAAAGCAAAGCCAAGGGATGGTAATAGCATGAATCTTTCCGCTACAATACCCGGCCCAACTCGTAAAAGATTTACGTATGCAAAAATTGATCCTGAGAAGAACAACAATGAGAACATTATCACACCTTTGTCTTTTCTGTTCTTATACAAATAGTATACAAGAACTCCCGCTACCAATATTCCCATTATAACAGTTATATCCGCCCATGCCGGATGAGGGTGCATTTCATCGAAGCCATAGTAACATATAAGGTCCTTAGGGAAAATAAGTTTACTAACGTAAAACCAAAATGAGGAAAAACTAAGCGCTATTCTCTGGTACCAATGCGAATTCAATAACGGATTTTCTATAAATATGAACGTTCTATGATAGTCTGAATGCGGTAAAATATGTTTTGTTACACGCGCACATATTCGCCAGGCAATTAACAAGCTCACAATTGAAATTGCCGGGAACTTCAATTTGCCCTTATAGATAAAAAATAATACAAGTGGGGTAATAGCTAAAAACATGTATGCATCGGGTTTAGAAAGCAGGCCTAAGTCCAATGAAATTCCGCCTATAATTCCCCAAACCACCCGCACTAATATCGACTTACTTTCAAAGCATTTTATGAAAGCATACACACAAAAGAAACCAAAAAGGCTACTAAGTATAGTATCTCTATTCTTTAAGCTATCTACCACTTCGGTATGCAGCGGATGAGTTAAAAATATAGCAGTAATAATAAACAGGAAATAATCTCCAACCTGGTCATAAAATACTTTTCGTAAAAGGTAGAAAATCAATATTACTAATAGGGAATAGAGCAAAATATTCAACACATGCCCTATATGTGGCGATTTCCCAAAAATTTGATTTTCAACTGCAAAGGATGAGGTAACTACAGGGCGGTAGCCGTAAGAACCCTTCTGATCCCATGCATAACGCTTCTTAAATAACGTTGGAATACCTTTAAATCCTTTTTGTACAATAGTATCGCCATGCAGCACAAACTCATCATCAAGTGAATAACCATTAGAAATACCGTTGCCATAAATTACAAATGAAAAAGCTATAATTACCAATGCAAAGATTATATGAAATGCCCTGCCCTTAAAATGGAAAGGGCCGGTGGGAACCACTTTAGCAACGGCGGGCTTTTGTAAAGGTTTTATTTTTTTATTTGCCATATATCCAGCAGAACTTCAAAATTAGGGTTTATTTCCAATATACTATCATGTCAAAAAAGCTTACTTTTGAACCCCTTATTACTAATACCGTATAATTATGAAAAGAGAAGTTTATATCGTTTCTGCCGTAAGAACACCAATAGGAAGCTTTGGCGGATCACTATCAGAAATACCAGCTGTTCAACTAGGCGCTATTGCCATACGTTCGGCACTTGAAAAAATAAAACTTAACCCTGCTGAAGTAAACGAAGTATTTATGGGTAATGTATTGCAAGCAGGCATTGGCCAGGCTCCTGCAACCCAGGCTTCAATAAAAGCCGGTATACCTAATACCGTTCCTACAACCACAGTAAACAAGGTTTGTGCATCTGGCATGAAAGCTATTATGTGGGGAGCACAAAGTATTCAGTTAGGCGAGGCTGATGTTATTGTAGCGGGCGGAATGGAAAACATGTCAATGGTACCTTATTACTTAGATAAGGCACGTAAAGGATATAGATTAGGTAATGGGACATTAATAGACGGCATGGTATTTGATGGATTAACTGATCCATTTAATCATTTCCACATGGGTAATGCAGGTGAGCTATGTGCTAAGGAGTGCCATATTACTCGTGAAGAACAAGATGCATTTGCAATTACATCATATAAACGTTCTGCTGAAGCTTGGAAGAATGGATACTTTAAGAATGAAGTGGTGCCTGTGGAAATTCCACAGCGTAAAGGCAACCCTATCATTTTTGCTGAAGACGAAGAATACAAGGCAGTAAACTTCGATAAGATCCCTTCTCTATCACCGGTATTCCAAAAAGATGGAACTATTACAGCAGCTAATGCTTCAACATTGAATGACGGCGCATCTGCGGTAGTTCTAATGAGCAAAGAGAAAGCAGATAAATTGGGTATAAAACCTTTGGCAAAGATCATAGGATATGGTGATGCAGCACAAGCACCAGAATGGTTCACTACTGCACCGTCAAAAGCATTGCCTAAAGCTGTAGCAATGGCTAACCTTAAAATAACTGACATTGATTTCTTCGAAATAAATGAAGCCTTTTCAGTAGTTGCTCTTGCTAATAATAAAGAATTGAAACTAAGTGCAGATAAAGTAAATGTTCACGGCGGTGCTGTAGCATTGGGCCACCCATTGGGTAGTTCAGGCTCACGTATTGTAGTTACACTAATTAATGTACTTAAACAACATAAAGGCAAATACGGAGCTGCTGGTATTTGTAATGGCGGCGGCGGTGCAAGCGCTATTGTTATAGAAAACGTTTAATTCTATTTTTTAATGAATTCTTTCGGTTTTTGTAATCTAAGTATTGTGCCTTGCCGGAAGGATACGTCGGACAGAAGTGAAATGGTAACACAACTTCTGTTTGGTGAATATTTTGAGATAACGGAGGAGTTTAAAAATTGGATACGAATTCGTTCCGGTATCGATGGATATGAGGGTTGGATTGATGTTAAACAACATGCACCCATTTCTAAAGATACTTTTAATACATTGAAAAAACAACAGCCTAGTTACGTTGCTGATATTGTTTCTATAATAGAAGACACATCAGAGAATGTTTCATTCCCTGTAACTATTGGCTGCCTTCTCCCCTCTTTAAAAGGAAAGGAATTTAGCGTAGATAAAAAGAAATATGTTTACCAGGGAAACGTTTTGTCACCTGGTAGTAAAGTAAAACGCAGTAAATTAGTTGAAGATGCGTTCACCTTTCTTAATGCACCTTACCTATGGGGAGGGCGCACACCACTTGGCATTGACTGCTCCGGGTTTACACAAATGGTATATCGCCTGAATGGTGTGGCACTTAAGCGCGATGCTTCACTACAGGCTGAGCAAGGTGAAGCATTAAGCTTCCCGGAAGAAGCCGAAGCAGGAGACTTGGCATTCTTCGACAATGAAGCTGGCCATATTACTCACGTTGGTATTGTGCTCGATAATGGACAGATAATACATGCATCGGGCAAGGTACATGTAGATAATTTTGATCATGTAGGTATTTATAGCGCGGCACAGAAGCGTTACACTCATTCCTTACGAGTGTTAAAAAAGATGTTCTAAAACCTCTTTCCCCTGATATTATTTTTCGTAACATTGTTTTGTTGATTTAAAGACGAAGAATAATGCACTTAGATGTTACCATAAGCCTTGAAAATGCTTCTATATATCAGGAAGATTCACTCATATTGAGCCGTGTTAATCTTGAAGTAAAGAAAGGCGAGTTTATATACTTAATGGGTAAAACCGGAAGCGGTAAAAGCAGCTTACTTGAAACATTATATGCTGAACTTCCCTTAAAAGAAGGCAAGGGACGTGTAGCTGAATTCGACCTTAATACCATTAAAAAGAAACAAATACCATTACTAAGAAGGAAGCTTGGTATAATATTCCAGGACTTTCAATTGTTAATGGATAGGCCTGTGAAAGATAACTTATTCTTTGTATTAAAGGCAACGGGATGGAAGGATAAGGAAAAGATGATGGAGAGAGTAAATGATGTGCTTGATAAAGTAGGTCTGCAAACCAAGGGCTTTAAAATGCCTCACGAGCTTTCAGGCGGAGAACAGCAGCGTCTTTCAATTGCCCGTGCCATGCTCAACGATCCTGAAATTATAATGGCCGATGAACCCACTGGTAACCTCGACCCCGAAACATCGGAAGATATTCTGAAACTATTGATTGATATAAGTAAAACAGGGCGCTCTATTATATTCGCCACACATAATGTGACACTGGTAAAACGTTTTCCTGCACGCACATTACGTTGTGAGCAAGGAGCAGTAATTGAAGAGAGTGCAGCCCCAAGTCCTGTATTAAATTCATAAGTCTATGAGCAACGGAAAAGTAGAAACTATAATTAAGAACGGAATTGCAACAGTGCAATTTATGCACCCACAAAGCAATTCGTTACCGGGCACACTTTTAATGAGCCTTGCTGCTGAAATTGAAAAAGCCGGCAACAATAATGATGCCAAAGTAATAGTATTAAAGAGCGAAGGAGAAAAGACATTCTGTGCAGGGGCCTCTTTCGATGAACTTATTTCTATATCCGACCTGGCCACAGGGAAAAAATTCTTCTCAGGTTTTGCTGCAGTAATAAACGCCATGCGAAAGGCACCTAAGTTTGTTATAGCTCGCGTGCAAGGCAAAGCAGTTGGTGGTGGTGTTGGACTTGCAGCCGCAGCTGATTATACACTTGCTACTGAAGCCGCACAAGCCAAGTTAAGCGAATTGAATGTAGGTATTGGACCATTTGTAGTGGGACCTGCAGTAGAAAGAAAAATAGGCACATCCGCTTTTTCTTCCATGTCTATTAATGCAGGTGAATGGATGAGTGCTGAATGGGCCAGAGAAAAAGGATTGTATGTTAATGTATATCCAACCATTGCAGAATTAGATAAAGCTGTTGATGAGCTTGCAGGCAAACTGGCACAAAGTAACCCTGAAGCTATGGCCATGCTTAAAAAGGTTTTCTGGCAAGGGACTGATGATTGGGATAAACTACTTAGCGAAAGAGCTGAGATGAGTGGCAAATTAGTACTGTCAGAATTCACAAGAAACTTTATAGAAAAGTTCAAACAGGGAGTTCGTTAAATAAGTGAAAAACTAAAAATTAAAAGTGAATAATATGCGTAATAGTACTTTTAGCTTTTCACTATTCACTTTTAACTTATAGAAAAATGCCGTATAAGGAGAAAGAAACCATGAAACTGTTTTACTCCATTGGGGAAGTAGCAGACATGTTTGATGTTAACGCTTCACTTATACGATTTTGGGAGAAGGAGTTTTCTTCTATCCTGCAATTTTCTAAAGATACCCGTGGCAATCGCCAATTCACAGAACAAGATATTTCCAAGCTCCGCATACTACACGACCTTATTAAGGTCCAAGGCTTTACACTTGATGGTGCAAAAAAGCATTTGAAAGAAAAAGATAACCGTAAAGAAGCTACGGACAAAGATGCTCTTTACAAATCATTGGAAAAAATAAAAGCAGAACTGCTTGCACTAAAAAAGAAACTCTAGGCTTAAATTTCTTCATTAAATTAAGTCATTGCACTTGCAATTTATAACAGTGGATTAACTTCTTATACATCTGCTTGATTCTTAATAGAATCGATATTTTCGCAATTTATTCTTATAAAAAGAGTCTAATTAATAGAAAGCGTCAATAAAATGGCGCTTATTCCTTTTTATATATCCGTACAAATTTAACTAATGAGAATAATCTTTGTTGGAAGAGACAATTCATTTAACAGAAAAATTGTCCAAGAATTCTCTACTGAACATCAAATACTTTGCTGCCTATTTATAGAGCCTGAGCGATCTTCGTGGAAATCTAAAAGTGAGAAAATTAGTCGTCGGATCAAAAAATATGGATTATTACAGGCCTCAGATGAATTAGCTTTTCATTTATTCGATAGGTTTTTCTTAAGAACCAAGGAACCCATCTTCTGGAAGACACGGCCTGAATATTATAACAATTCTATAAACCTGAGTTATCCTATTCATCAAGTAGATGATATTAACAATAAAAAATGGGTGGCATTTTGTAATTCCTTATCACCCGATATTATTCTGGCAACATGCTCACATGTTATTTTCAAACCGGAGCTTTACAATACTCCGGCACTTGGAACATTTGTAATTCATGAAGGACTAACGCCTGAATATAGAGGACTACATACTCCATTGTGGGCTTTAATGAAAAAGGAATTCCAATATATAGGATATACCGTAATTAAAGTTAACGACCAAATAGATGGAGGAGAAATTTTAACACAAGGCACCTACCCACTAGGTGAAGATGAATGCTACCGAACATGGAGTTGGGTAGGGCACAACGCTATTATATCCGGATTAGAAAACATACGGCGAAGTTTTAAAGAACTAGAAAAGAAAAGATGTTTCCAACCCTTAAATACACAGAATAGAAAAAGCAGTTATTATACATGGATGAGATTCTCTAGGTTCTTATGGCTCTGCCTAATAAATTCTAAAGCAATTCGACAAACCCGTGATAGCCAACCTATTTATTCTAAATAAGCTACCTCAATTATTGCTCAACATTAGTTAATAGTATTTCCCTTCTACCAGATAATTCTTCACGTAATCATGTACCCCCTGCTCTAAAGTATGGAAGGGTTGATCATAACCAATAGAGCGTATCTTGCTCATATTCGCCTCAGTAAAGTATTGGTATTTATCGCGTATATCTAAAGGTGTATCTACAAACTTGATCTTGGGCTCTTTACCCAAAGCATAATATATATTGTTTACCAAATCGAGGAACGTGCGAGCTTTGCCTGAACCTAAATTATATAGACCAGAATTACGCCTATGGTGCAGCAGGAAATAACAAATATCTACCACGTCTTTTACGTAAACAAAATCACGCATTTGTTCTCCATCCTTATAATCAGGCCTATGGGAACGGAACAATTTTACTTCTCCGGTTTCGAGTATTTGATTGTATGCATGAAAAATAACAGAGGCCATCCTTCCCTTATGGTTTTCATTCGGACCATACACATTAAAGAACTTCAAGCCTGCCCAGAAATATGGAGCTGTTTTAGATTTCAATGCCCATTTATCAAATTCGTTCTTTGAATCTCCGTATGGATTGAGTGGCTTTAACTTCTCAACGATAGCATGGTCATCATCGTAACCGTGTTCCCCTGCTCCGTATGTAGCAGCCGAGGATGCATAAACTAATGGCAGGCCATACTCAACGCATATTTGCCAAACTTCTTTTGTGTAATTTAAATTGAGCTTATCGAAAACACTCTTGCTCATTTCGGTAGTATCGGTACGTGCGCCAATGTGAAAAACAAATTCAACAAAACGATGGTTTTGTTTCAGCCAGTTGGCAAATTCATTGCGGTGAACTTTTTGCACGAACTTCTTCCCTTCCAGGTTGTGGGCCTTCTTTGCATTGGAAAAATCATCTACAACAACAATTTCAAAGAAACGTTCATCGTTTAGCTTTTTCACCAAACAACTGCCAATAAATCCGTCTGCACCGGTAACAATTATCATTTAATTCAAATAAGTAACAAAGATAACAGCAAATGCTATTATTCTACAATTTATTAAGGAAGGCAATATTGCTAAAGCAATTCTCTCCTGAAATGGTGAGTTTGGTTACTGAAGAATAATCTACCGGTATTTTAAAGGCATTCTTCAGCGGTATTTCCAGCACCTTCGCTACCATTGATCGAATCACTCCTGCATGGGTGACTATTGCCACTGTTTTATAATCTTTGCTTATCAACTCATCAAAGAAAAGGCCTGCACGATTATACAATTCAATAAAGTTCTCCCCACCAGGCACCTTCACATTAACAAAGTCTTGCATCCAGCTGTTCAGCTCACCTAGTTCTATGTCATTCCACTTTTTCAATTCCCAAGCGCCAAAATTCATCTCAAGCAGTCTTTTATCAATTAACACTTCCTGTTTCGATACCAATAATTGGGCAAGCTTAAAGCATCTGCTTAAAGGGCTTGAATAAATGCCATCAAATGTCTCGGGCAAATGCTTAGTCAATGTCGCAGCTTCATTTTGAAATGAATCCGCTAAAGGAACATCCGACTGTCCATAGCAAATGCCTTTCTCAACCTTTGGGCTAGTATGCCGGATTAAATATATTTCCATAAGCAATAAAGCTTAAATAAAACACCACTTCGCAAATTTGTTGTGTAGCACCAAGGCAATCACCGGTATATCCACCTATCCACTTTTTATAAAACCTACCAAGCAACATTTTGGTGATATATACAGGGAGAATTAATGACATTAAATTATATTCTTTCAGATAAGTGCTGAAAGCTACAAGTGGTAATACTCCAAATATAAAAGCTGCTACCAGTCCGCCATTTGAAAGCTTGGTAGCTAATGGTTTCGACTTACTATTTGCATCATCTCTGGCATATTCATGTGTAACCAGAAAAGTTATTGCAGCAAAGCGGCTTATGCTATGCCCGATAATTAGGACACATACAACGATGATTGGCTTTTCAACTGAAAATGAAACAATACTGGTGTATTTAATAAGTAATGCCATAACAATACCTATTGCCCCAAATGCACCAATCCTGGAATCTTTCATTATCAATAATATTTTCTCTTTAGTCCAACCACCGCCAAAACCATCACACACATCAGCAAGCCCATCTTCGTGGAATGCCCCGGTTACCATAATAGAAGCAGCCATACTTAATAAAATAGCAATAGGATGAGGCAAAACATAACTACATAAGAAATAAACCAGACCGCTTATTCCACCTACTATCCACCCTATGAATGGCAAATACTTTGAAGATTTATTCAAATATTCTTCAGAATGGTCAACCCATTTGGGGCAGGGAATACGCGTAAAGAACATAAGAGCAGTAAAAAAAACGCGGATCTCCTTTTTCATACTAGTCCTTATTGGAAACTCCTGCACTTTCAAAACTTGCCATATCATTCAAAAAGCTAACGGCTGATTTAATTAATGGATAAGCAATTGCTGCACCAGTGCCTTCCCCCAATCGCAAATTCAGGTTGAGCAAAGGGGTTGCATTCAAATGCTTTAACATACGTCCATGACCATTTTCTTCACTCTGGTGACAGAAAACGGCATAATCTATAATATTAGGATTGATGTTATATGCAACTAAAAATGCAGAGGTTGAAATAAAACCATCTACCATTATAAGCATTTTGTTTTCGGCGGCCTGCAATATGGCGCCACACATATGTGCTATTTCAAAACCACCATAAGTAGCTAAGGTTTGAATTGGAGTTCCCGGCTTTCCATGCTTCCTAATAGCGGCTGAAAGTATTTCTAGTTTCTTATTCAATCCCTTTTCATCTAACCCGGTTCCCTTTCCTATAGATTCGTTTATTGGAAGATTGCATAAAATACTCATAAGCACACTTGCCGATGAAGTATTACCAATACCCATTTCGCCAAACCCAATTATATTAGATCCATCTTTATGCAATTCATTTACAATTGCTGCACCACTATTAATACACTTGTGGGCCTCTTCAATCGTCATGGCAGGTTCATGCAGAAAGCTACGTGTCCCCATTCCTATCTTGGAATTAACCACATTTAAATTGGGAGGGAATTTAAAATTCACACCTGCATCAACAACCTTAATACTTATATCGTTTTGCTTGCAGAAAGCATTTATAGCAGCTCCTCCATTCACAAAGTTCATAACCATTTGGAAAGTAACTTCTTGCGGATATGCACTCACCCCCTCTTTAGCTATACCATGGTCAGCAGCGAATACAACTATGCTTGGTTTTTTAAGTTTAGGTGATAAAGAGTTTTGAATCATGCCAATCCTTAAAGCTAATTTTTCCAAATATCCCAATGCACCAAGAGGTTTCGTTTTAAAATCAATCTTGTGCTGAAGATCTGCCTCTATCTCTTTTGAAACAGGCTGAATATCGAAAGGCTTCATTGGCTCAGCCTTATACTTATCCTGGAATGTAACTTCAGGCAACATTTTCCTTTTATCCCACTTCATTATTTCAAGCTCCGGCTTATCAAGAAACTCTTCTACATAACCTACGCATAGATAAGCTACAAGCTGGTTATTGGGCGGAGCATTAAGTATCTGCTTTACCTTTTCAGGTTCCAATATACTTACCCATCCTATACCCACATTGTATGCCCTTGCCGTGAGCCACATATTTTGTATGGCACAAACTACACTATATAAACCAACCTCTTTCATAGTGGTTTGCCCGAGCACTGTGCTTTTTGAAGGCTTATAGAATACGGCAATGTTTACCGGAGCTTCCAGTATACCTTCTAATTTCATTTTGGCATACTTCTCAGATTTTTCTTTATCGAATAATCCTGTAGCTTTAAAATTCTCTTCATTAAAACTTTTCCTTACCTGTTCCTTTATTGCATTATCCTTAACCACAACAAATTCCCATGGCTGTGAATACCCTACCGATGGGGCATTTAAAGCCGATATCAGTATTTTTTCAATAATTTCTTCATCAATAGACTTTGTCAAAAACCTATTCCCACGCACGTCTCTGCGATGAAGAATTATATCCTCCAATACTTTTGCTTCTTCTTCACTGAATAATCTCTGGTCCATTTTATTTTACTGTTACCGGAATACCTGATACCATGAAAATAACCTTATTTGCCCTTGCAGCTATGTGCTGATTGGTCCATCCTTGCAGTTCCACAAACTTCCTACCTATTTCCGTTTCTGCATGCATTCCCATTCCTATTTCGTTCGAAATAATAATAAATGTACCATCTATATTCGCTAATCTGTCAAACTCATCTTTTGCCTGTTGCAATGATTCCTGTACATTATACTTGGTATCGATATAGAAATTGGTTAGCCATAATGTTACACAATCTATAACAGCCACTTTCCCCTTCAAATCAACTTTACTTATGTTTTTCTCTTCTTCTATACTTGTCCACCTCTCATCACGTTCGTCCTTATGCCGTTGAACCCTTTTTTGAAAATCTTCATCCCACTTCCTAGCTGTTGCAACATACAAAGGACTCCCCGATAACTCAAGCGCCAGCTTTTGTGCATAACTGCTTTTACCTGAACGTTCACCACCTGTTACGAAGTATATCATACTACTGTATTGCGTGTTCTTTAACTTTATTCTCAATTATTTCCTTCAGGCAATCGGGACAATAGCATCCTGCTTCGGGATTCATAGGCATTATCTGCGGTAATTCACTGCACCAGCACCCGGTGGTAGTGCACGTAAATACTACCGAACACTTTGAGCAAGTTTTATCTTTATGTTCAACCTCATTTTGCATGAGCCAATGTTTGCTTACCTAAAGGCATCCATTTATCTTCAAACTGCTTTTTAACAGGGAATATTTCCGGGTGAAATAAAGAGGCCAATAATTCTATCCCATCTACCAATTCAGTACTTGGGCAGGTGAACAAATCGGCATCAGCAACAAATACAGCATTATTTTTTACAGCAGCCAGTTCTTTCCATTCAGTACGATTTGCCAATTTATCAATCTCTTTTGCTGTTCTTTCAATATTAAAACCGCATGGGGCCACAACCAATACCTCTGGATTATATCGCACAACTTTTTCCCAATCGGTAATTATAGAATACCCTGCGGGGTTCGACATCATATCTACTCCACCGGCTAATGCTATTTGGTAAGGTATCCAATGGCCGCAATTATATATAGGGTCGAGCCACTCCATAACCATAACTCTTTTTAGAGGAGAATTATGTTTTCGTAATGTATCGGTAATGAAATCGGTACGCTTTTTTAATTCAGCAAGTAGTTTATATGCAGCTTCTTCTTTACCCATTGCCTTTGCAATATCTATAGCATTAGCATAAACGTCATTCAGATTCCTTGGAGTAAGTGGAACAACCAAAGGTTGCTTCTTCAGCTTGAATATTGCTCTTTCAGCGTAACTGGTACCTATCTGGCAAACATCACATACATCTTGTGTAAAAATAACATCAGGTGCTATCTCTTGTAACAGCTCCTCATCAATATAATAAAGGCTCTTGCCCATTTGCTTTGATTCCGATACTATCTTCTCAATTTCTAAGCTGGTGTAAGTATTCCCTTCAATATGCGAACGAACCACTTTAGACCTGTCAGAAGGGCATTCGAAGGTTACTCCATAGAGAGAATCCTCCAACCCCATCTGGTAAATCATTCTTGTAGCAGCGGGTAAAAACGAACAAACTTTAATAGCCATGTTTTATACAGCCAATACTGTATACTTTTTCTGTGCCCATTCAAAGGCCCCGAACATAATACCACCGAACACTATATTAGCAACTAACATATTTTGCAAATATGGAATTGCAGCTACATAACATGCAGTAAAGCCTTCCCAGTTTAAAGGATACATACGGCCATCCATCCAGGTTCCAAAATCAGTTATAATATAATGCAATAGCGCGGTAACTATACCCGCCAATAATACATTACGAACGTTTACTTTCTTAATAAAAGTTCCAACTAAAACCATCAGGGCGAATGTACCATACGTCCATGCAAAGCCTTGATAGAATAATGTGAATTGATGGAAATAGATATAATTCAAAACTAAATCAGTCAGAAAAAGTGTGATTAAAGGCACCAGATATGCTTTCCATTTATCAGAAAAATAACAGCCGCCAAATAGCGCCATAGCACCTATTGGAGTAAAATTATGTAATGGTGTATGACTACTTGAAAAAATAAGCCTCCACAAACTCGCCGTTAATATCATTAATGCTAATACTCCTGTTCTTGTTTTGATGATTGTCTTCATACTTGTGTTGGTTTTATGGTGTAAATATAGTTAACAGATTGATTAAAATGCATACCTAAGGTTCAAATAAATACTTCTGCCAAGGGTAGTATACCCCAAAATTTCATAGTAAGTGGTATTAAATACATTCCCTACCCTAATTGTTGCTGCCAGTTTATTAGTAACCTGGTACTTAGCAGATAAGTCAAGCAATGTATAGTCAGGTAGATTGGTGTAAGCATCGGCACCATAAGGCCCCAGGGTAGGGTCGTATTGGGCATCGGTTCTTGTACCTACATATCTTATTTGCCCGCATAATGTCAGTTTGGAAAAAGGCTTATAGGTTATGGTGACATTTGCCATTGTCCCCGGGCGCCTAAGCAGGCCTGTATTTTGAACATTCCCGTTACTTTGCCCAACAAAATCTCCACCATTAAAAAGCTGAACCTGGTTACCGTGTGAATGAGCCGTATCTATAGAAGAATTTGAAGTATTCAGGCTGCTGCTAAGTATACTCATATTGGCAGCTACAGATAATTTGGGATTAAGCTGAATAGCAATATTCATTTCTAAGCCTTTTGTTGTCTCTTGCCCAACGTTTAAATACGTGTCGCCTAAAAAATCTGAATAGGTTAAAGAGTCTACCTGTTTATTCTTTTTCCATACGTATACATAATCTATGTAATCATTTACTACAGTATTAAACCACGATAAGGTAAAATATACATTGTCAATATGATGCTTAATGCCAATCTCATAGGAAGTTGAAGTCTCAGGCTTCAAGGTATTATTGGCTAATGATACTGCATCACCTTGCATATCATCGGGCCCGTACAACTGGTAAAGTGAAGGGGCATTAAATCCGGTAGAATAAGAAAAATAAAGGATTGAGTTCCTATCTATTTTGACAGAAGGATTAATCTCATAGCTTATGTTATTACCAAATAAAGAATTAGAACTATACCTAGCACCAAGTACTAATGAGAAGGGCTTTAAAAGAGGAGTGAAAGTAGCACCATTAAAATCGGCTTGGGCAAATACATTATAAATAACCTGGTTAGGCTTAACACTATCAAGATTAGTTGTTGTTGCTGAATACCCGGTATATGAATAATCAGTAATAGTATTCATGGTTTCATAATTGCTTCCACCACCCAGTATAAACTTTGATGCTTTATAATCATATTCCAGTTGAACATCATTTGTTATAGCTGTACTTGTATAGTATTGCGACTGATATTGTTTATCACCATAAGTATCCATAACCGTAGTATCCTGCACATAACTGCGATCCAGCAAGGAATAACTACTTATATATTGCATATGAAATACAGGCGATATAGCATAACTTATATTCGCCATGTAAAAGTCTCTTTTAAGAGTACCGATGTAATTGTTAGCAGGTGAAAATGCGTTTTCAGCAATACCAAAGGTTTTATTCATATTCCTATATTCCAGAAATGCATTCCACTTATTGTCGCTATAACCTAATTTAGAATAAAAATCTCCCTTATCTAAATTATTTTGCGGGTTTTGCTGGTATGCCAATGGGTGCTTTAATGTATCTACCGCTGCGCTTAAGCCCTTATCGTCAATCCTATCATAGCCAAGTTCAGCATATGCTCCATTTTTACAAGTATAATTAACAAATAGCTTTTCTTCAAATACATTGGTGTTATTGCCAAACTCACCTGCTGTTTCACTTGCGTCTATGTGAATGCCTGGAGCACTATTCCTATTCGTAATAATATTAATTACTCCGCCGATAGAAGATGAACCATATAATGTGCTATGTGAGCCCCTTACAATTTCAATTTTGTCCACATCAGCTAAAGAAAATTCAGAAATATCTATGGCACCATCCGGAGAGGATGGATCCATAACAGGAACCCCATCAATCATTATTGTTGTATGATTATCATCTGCGCCTCTTAAGAGAAGGCTTTGTACCGCACCGGGATTTTGTCCCGTACCAACAATAAAAATGCCTGCTTGTTCAGATAATAATTCAGCCAGTGAATTACAGGAAGCATTCTTTATCTGTTCATTTGTTATTAGTGTGACATCCCTACCCGCGTCCATCACATTCTTTCCGGTGCGGGTGGCTGTTACGGTTACTTGTTTTAGCGAGTCATGCAGTTTTTGAAGACTGTCGGACTGAGCTGTTGTTTGAGCATGCATGGATAAAGCCATGCCAATGCTTGCAAAGAGTAGCGCTCTTTTTTTCATGGAAATTGGGTTTAAGGTGTTAAACATTTAATTGTCTTTAACACGCTTAACGGATTTTTGAGGAATAGGGAAATTATATATGTCTCCTACTCTTCGCTTTTTTACCCGAAAGCGTTGAATTATTAATTTTTGCATTGGCAGGTCTTCTGACTCGCTCAGTTTTTGAAGCCTTCCCATCCGCCAGCTGGCGGATAGTGGCATTAGAATTCAAAAACTCCTTTTAAGAGCTCACAGCAGCGGGAACTGTCCGGGATTTACACCCGATTCCCTTTTCACCCCTTTGATTTATGAAATCATTGGAGAACCATTGCGGGGCAAATGTAAAAAAAGATTTAAATGCGAAAGAAATATTTATTTCTTATTTCCTCTCATATCTTCGTAAAACCTTATGAGCCTTGGGCTACGAGTGAAAAAAACATCCACAAACACAATAATCCTAATCTTTTCTTTGTTTATTGCAGTAGTTCCGTTCAGATTAACATACAGAAAGCATTGGTTAAAGAAGTAAGTTTTCGTAAGTAAACTGTCCTACCTTATTTTAGCAGAATACTAAACGATGCCGATAGAGCCCTTTAACTAATTTGACATAAAAGCAAAAATCCACTTAAGTATATTTGCCTGCTGACCAAAGTTTTTATCATTTTTGCATAAAGAGATCATTTGAAAATGGGAATAGTCCAAAAGGAAGGAATTAAACTTACGGCAGTTATATACATTGGTGCTGCATTAGGGTATTTAAATAAGGTTCTTCTTTTTACCCATTTCTTATCTACTACTCAAGTAGGGTTAATTGGGCTTTTAGGGAATGTATCTGTACTTTATGCTCAATTTGCCACACTTGGCATACCCAGTATAAGCAACCGTTTTTTTCCATTTTTTAACAATAAAGAAAAACGGCATAATGGTTTTTTCTTCTGGGGGAACGTATTTGTTTTTGTTGGCTTTTTAATAAGCACTGCACTTTTTGTACTATTCAAGCCGCTTATTATAAGTCAATACATTGATAATTCACCAATGCTAATTGATTACTATTACTACTTAATTCCATTAGCCTTAGCTTCAATTTATTTTCAATTTTTTGAATCTTATTTGCGTTCATTGCTTAAAACTGTAGTACCTACAATACTCAATGAAGTGTTTTCCAAAATAGTAATAACTATATGCATATCGATGTATGCATTAAAATGGATAGATTTTCACCAATTTGTAATTATTTATGTGCTCTGCAATT
>DATHOD010000057.1:0-5627 GCA_035485295.1 Bacteroidia bacterium | reverse complement strand
TACCACACGGCAATCCACCCGAGTTTATATACCGATGTAAATGGGCAATATCGCGGAAGGGATATGAAAACACATACTGCACAAGGCTATTCTGTTTATTCGGTGTTCTCTATTTGGGATACGTATAGGGCTATTCACCCGCTCTATACAATTATAGATTCATCTATAGACAGACAATTCATCCAGACATTCTTGCGCCAGTATGAACAGGGTGGTGCATTACCAGTATGGGAATTATCTGCCAACGAAACCAATTGTATGATTGGCTACCATTCTGTTTCAGTAATTGCAGATGCGTATCTAAAAGGCATTACTGGTTTTGATGCGAATGAAGCACTGAAGGCTATGAAACATAGTACAGAAAGTGAAGAACGTGGTTTACCTGCGCTACGCGAATATGGATATATCCCTGCCAATAAAGGTAGTGAATCCGTTTCCCAAACATTAGAATTAGGTTATGATGATTGGTGCATTGCACAAATGGCAAAAGCATTGAGCAATATGGATGACTATGCTGCTTATATAAAATTGGCACAGGCCTATAAAAATGAGTACAACCCAAATAATGGTTTTATGCAAGGGCGAATGAATGGGGCGTTTGTAAAGCCATTCAATCCAAGAGCAGTAACATTTGATTATACCGAAGCTAATGCATGGCAATACAGTTTTTATGCTCCGCAAGATATGAGTGGCTTGATTGCTTTACATGGCGGAAAAGAGAAACTAGCTCAAATGCTGGATACTTTATTTACTACAAATTCTATAATGACAGGAAGGGAGCAGCCTGATATAACCGGAATGATTGGACAATATGCGCAAGGCAATGAACCAAGTCATCATATTGCCTATTTATATAACTATGTTGGGCAACCATGGAATACTGCAAAGTATGTAAGGCAATTAGAGAAATTCTACACCTCTCAACCTGATGGCATTTGCGGTAATGATGATTGCGGAGAACTATCGGCATGGTATGTAATGAGCGCTATTGGCATGTACCAGGTTTGTCCTGGTGATGGGCAATTTGAACTGACATCTCCCCTGTTCGACACAATAAAAATTCATTTAGAAAGTGGAAAAACATTTTCAATTATTTCCCAAAAATCTAAACCGAACTCTATATGTATAAAGTCTGCCACATTGAATGGCAAAGATTATAAGCAATCATATTTAAGATATACTGATTTAATGAATGGTGGAAACCTCCATTATAACCTCGATGATATGTTATTTCTTGATACTTATTATGATTCAACTATAATTCTTTCAAATTGGGGGGTTAGAAATAATGTGCCTATAGATTCTATTCCTGCTTCTAAATACATTGTGCCACAACCATACTTTGAATATACTAACGCAATTTTTACTGACTCGCTCAAAGTAACATTGAAAGGCTTCTCACCCAAGGATAGTGTGTGTATAGTCCGTCAAATAGTTGATAGTACTGGAAGCAGTTCAATAAGAGCAGAACTATACACCAAACCATTTTACATTCATGAATCGGGTAATTATGGATATTATATGCCACACCAGAAAAGAGCAAATACAACGGGGCATGAGCAGTGGGAATGGGAATACCTTTCTGTTACAACCCAGTTTACCAAAATACCTAAGGGAAGAAAGATTAAAATAGTATCAAAGCCAAATTCCCAATATACTGCGGGCGGACCACAGGCGTTGATAGATTATCAACATGGAGGCACAGATTTCAGGCTTGGGCAATGGCAGGGTTACCAGAGCCAGGATTTTGAAGCGGTAGTTGATTTAGGTAAAGAAGAAACTATCAGCGAGGTGAATGCAGAGTTCTTGCAAGATACCAGAAGCTGGATACTCATGCCCAAGTATGTCGATTTCTCTGTCTCTGACGATAGTATTCATTTCACTCCGGTAGCACATGTAGAAAATACATTACCAGATACCACATTTGATCCTACAATAGAATCATTGGGTAAAAAGATAACTCCACAAAAAACACGCTATGTAAAAGTTTTTGTGAAGAATTATGGCAAGTTACCCGCTTGGCATCCAGGCTTTGGAGACGATGCTTTTATCTTTATTGATGAGATAGAGATAAAATAATGGAGAATACAGAATTGAGAGTGAAGAATAAGAAGCCCGTCATTACGAGGAGTGTAACGACAAAGTAATCTCAGTATTTGAGATTGCCACACCCACTAAAGTAGGTTCGCAATGACGTAAACTTATGATAGAGAAAGCTGTGTAGATTCCACAATGCTTTGTGGCAGTTTATCTATATACATAAGCTTCAAGATAAACTCTTTATAAAGTTCCTGCTCGCTTATGGTAGCATTCCCAACACCCTTCGATTTAAGATCATATTCCCTCAAGCAATGGAATATTTTTTGCAGTGTAGCAGGGCTATATGCTTTTGCTGACTTTTCATAATCACCCACAAAATAAGGCGATACCCCAAGTTTAGCAGCTACATTATTTCTAGACTTGTCTCTAAGTGAATGAAGAATAAAGAGCTTATTAAAGTAATTGTATAACGATACTACCGTCAATACAAAAGGATTATCCTTAGTGTTTGATGCAAAATAATCTATTATCTGCAAGGTTTTGCCCATGTCCCGGCTGCCAAGGGCTGTCTGCAATTCAAATATGTTGTAATCTTTGCTAATGCCAATATTCGCTTCTATATCGGCCGAGGTTATTTCAGCGGGAGGCTCAAGGTTTATCATCAGCTTGCTAACCTCATTCGCAATCTTGCTTAGATCGCTTCCTAGGTATTCAGCTAATAATGCAAGGGCTTTATGCCCGATGATATATCCCTTTTCTTTTAAGTATCCTTCTATCCATGCCGGTATTTGCCGGTCGTATAACTTTGGTGAATCAAAAAATACAGCATTTTTCGACAGCTTTTTTGCAGCTGCCGTGCGCATATCCAACTTCTTATACTTATAACAGAATACAAGTATGGTTGACTTCTGAGGTTTTTCCAGATAGGTCAATAACATGTTTTTGTCTTCTCCACCTCCCGTCAACAGGTCACGCATTTCCTGTGCCTCCTTAACTATAACAACCTGATAGTTCGACATCATTGGGAAACGGTAAGCAGCATCAAGCACAGTGGCAATATTGCTTTCCCTACCATAAAATATCATCTGGTTGAATTCTCTTTCCCCTTCGTCCAGTATATTTTTCTCAATGAATTGGCTAAGTATATCAATATAATAAGGCTCCTCCCCGCAAAAGAAGTAAACCGGATGGTAGAGTTTTTTCTCTAAATCAGCTAATATGTCCTTGTATGAAATTGCCATAATATTCCTTCAAATTTATACTTTCTGTTCTATTCCTAACTTTGTAGTCCAATAATTCTCATGAGTAACGCTTCCAGGCATCCGCAACTTAACTTCCCTGAACAGGATTTCCGCCTGCAGGAGGTGGATGGGCAGCAACAGATATTTGACCCGGTACGTAAGAAATTTGTGGCGCTGACACCGGAAGAATGGGTTAGGCAGCATGTGATAGCCTACCTTCACAAAGAAAAGAAATACCCATTAAGCTTATTAATTGTAGAAAAAGAATTCACGTATAATAAACTAAGTAAACGTGCGGATATAGTAGCCTGCAATAATAAAGGCGCACCTATGCTGATGGTAGAATGTAAGAGTTACGACGTGCCGATTACCCAGGATGTCTTTGACCAGATTGTACGCTATAACTTAGTAATGCAAGTAAGAGTTCTGCTTATTACAAATGGAAATAATATTTATTGTTGTTCTCTGGAAGGCGGCAATTATAAAGCATTGGAACATATACCGAGTTACCAGGAACTAACAAGCGAATGAGTCAGAAACTAATATATCTTGATTATAACGCAACTACCCCGGTAGATAAAAGGGTGTTAGAAACCATGTTGCCCTATTTCTCAGAGAAATTTGGGAATGCTGCAAGCCATACTCATGCAGCCGGATGGACGGCAAAGAAAGCTGTGGATGATGCCAGAGAACAAGTAAGCAAGCTTATTAATTGCGATGCCCAGGAAATAATCTTTACATCAGGCTCAACCGAGGCAATAAACCTTGCCGTTAAAGGAGTATTTAATGCCTATTCAGGTAAGGGGAAGCATATTATAACCTATGCAACTGAACATAAAGCAGTACTGGATACCTGCAAATATTTAGAGACTCTCGGAGCAGAAGTCACATACTTACCTGTTAATAGTGAAGGTTTGCCAGACCTTCAATTACTTGAAAAATCAATACGAGAAGATACCATATTGGTATGCGCAATGTTTGCCAATAACGAAACCGGAGTTATTTTCCCTGTTAAAGAAATTGCTGAAATAGTACATGCTAAAAAGAGCATATTTTTTAGTGATGCTACACAAGCTGTTGGGAAAATAATGGTTGATGTGCAAGAAGAAGGAATTGATCTTATGTGCCTTTCTGCGCATAAAATATACGGGCCTAAAGGAGTTGGAGCATTGTATGTTAGAAGAAAGAATCCGAGAGTAACATTAACAGCGCTTATACATGGTGGCGGCCATGAAAGAGGTTTACGATCGGGTACTCTTAACGTAACAGGAATAGTTGGTTTAGGAAAAGCATGCAACATTGCAGCCGATGAAATGTGGGATGATGCGCAGAAGCTCTCTATACTCAGAACACTTCTGGAACAAAGCTTACTTGATCTTGGGAGTGTATTTGTAAATGGCAGCCAAAAACAACGAATGCCTCATATTACAAACCTTGCTTTTGCTGTAATTAAAGCTGATAGCTTAATAGCACAACTGCCCCATATTGCATTAGCAATGGGCTCTGCTTGTACATCTGCTTTACCTGAAACATCACATGTACTACAAGCTATGGGCAGGGAAAGTTTATCCCTTTCTTCGGTGCGTTTTAGTCTTGGCAAATACACCACTGAAGAAGAAATAAAAACAGTTACTGCAGACCTAAGTGCTGTGATAAAGAAAATGCGAAGCGAGGCTTAAATGTGATGCTTTTTAAGAGTGCGCATTGCAAATAAAAGAGATAACAGACAAAGAAGTGCGCCCATAAAAAATGGAGCACCAGGGAAATATATTGGAGTACCACTTCTTGTAAAATAGTTAAACAGTCCAGTCATTAATGCAGGACCGAAAATAGATGTAAGGCTAACCAATCCAGTTAATCCTCCTTGTAATTCTCCCTGTGCATTGGCTGGTACTTGCGACGACATTATTCCTTGCAAAGCCGGGCCTGCAATACCACCTAATGAATATGGAATAATAAAAGCAAACATCATCCAAGATTGATTTGCAAGTCCAAAAAGCACCATTCCGCAAGTATACAAGAGAAGCCCAAAATAAACAGATCTCTTTTGTCCGATCTTAGGCGTGATAATGCGAATTAGTCCACCTTGTACTACTGCCACCATAAGCCCAACAAAAGCCAAAGAATATCCAACCATGGCCTCATCCCAGCTAAACTTCAGCATGGTAAAATATGTCCAGGTAGATTGTACTGCATGGGCTGCCAGATAAATACAAAGTATAGATACTATCATCCCCAACACAACCGGATACTTATTTAATTGACGCAATGACCCTATAGGGTTTGCACGTTTCCACTCAAACTTACGGCGGTTTTCAGGTGCCAATGATTCGGGTAAAATAAAAT
>DATHOD010000056.1:0-14651 GCA_035485295.1 Bacteroidia bacterium | reverse complement strand
TGATCCAGTGACCATATTACGGGTATACTGAATATGTCCGGGGGTATCCGCAATGATAAATTTACGACGTGGGGTAGAGAAGTAGCGGTAAGCTACATCGATAGTAATACCTTGTTCACGTTCTGCACGCAAGCCATCGGTAAGCAAAGCAAGGTTTACATGTTCTTCGCCACGTTGTTCGCTGCTGTTCTTAATAGCTTCGTACTGGTCTTCGTAGATAGATTTAGTATCATACAGCAATCTGCCGATGAGTGTGCTTTTGCCATCATCAACACTGCCTGCAGTAAAGAAACGCAGTAAGCCTCTTGTATTTGTAGTATTCTCGCTCATCCCTTAAAATATCGAATAACGAACACTGAATTTCGAATTCTGAAGTCTAATTTCTTTTCTTTTAATGTCTTTCATTTCAATATTGGACATTCTTTATTCAATATTCATTATTTTTAGAAGTATCCTGCTTTTTTACGGTCTTCCATAGCTGCTTCCGAACGCTTATCATCAGCCCGTGTACCTCTTTCTGTAACTCTTGAAGCTGATATTTCTTCAATCACTTCATCAATATTCGATGCTGTAGACAATACAGCACCCGTGCAACTCATATCACCAATGGTCCGGAAACGCACAGTCATCTTTTCGTACTTCTCAGTATCCTTCAATTTAAGGAACTCTGATTTTGCAAGTAATTGCCCATCCCTACTAATACATTCACGCTGGTGAGAATAGTAAATTTCGGGGATAGGTATTTTTTCCTCTTTTATATATTGCCAAACATCTAATTCTGTCCAGTTACTAAGGGGGAATACGCGGAAATGCTCACCCATATTCTTTTTGCCATTGAACAAATCCCATAATTCTGGGCGCTGGTTCTTCGGGTTCCATTGTCCAAATTCATCACGGTGCGAGAAAAATCTTTCCTTGGCCCTTGCCTTTTCTTCATCGCGCCTGGCACCACCGATAGCAGCATCCAGTTTCAATTCTTCAATAGCATCTAATAATGTTACGGTCTGTAAAAGATTTCTGCTGGCATTGTAGCCTGTTTCTTCCTTTACACGGCCTTTATCAATAGAATCTTGAACATATTTCACAATAAGACGGGCATCAATTGTTTTAACCCACTCATCGCGATACACTATTGTTTCAGGGAAATTATGCCCTGTATCTATATGTAAAAGGGGGAATGGAATCTTTGCCGGATAGAATGCTTTACGAGCCAGATAGCTAGCTACAATAGAGTCTTTACCACCTGAAAACAGCAATGCAGCTTTCTCAAATTGGGCAGCCACTTCACGTAAAACGTAAATAGCTTCCGATTCAAGTTCATCTAAATGAATAGTGTTGCTGCTCATAGGTCTTTTTCTAATCTTGTTTTGCAAATATAATTAAAGACAGGGCGGTAAAAATAAATATAAAATCTATAGGATAAGTAGATAATAGTAAAAATTCAACTATTTGATCTAAAATCAGAGGGATAAAACTATGCCTTTAGGTCTTTCAGGTTGAGTTCTATGGTCTTGGTGCCATTCCATTCATTCTCCCGTAAGCTGTAACATATCTTGAATGGCTTGTCAGACGCAGCTATCTTTTGGAATTCACCCATATCGAAACCAATGGCGTTAAAGGTCACATCGGGGTTATTTGCTTGCACCAGTGACAGGCGAAGGTGGTTACTGCCAACTACCATAGGTTCTCTTATTGAAACTACATTCTCTGAAATAAAAACAGGAGTCATGTTCCCCGGGCCGAATGGCGCAAGTTGGCGCAAAACGTTATAAAATGCAGGTGTAATATCAGAAAATGCAAGTGAACTGTCTATATCTATTTCAGGGAACATTAATTCTTTTGGCATACTTTTGCTAACTGTTTCTTCAAATAATTCGATGAAAGCAGCCAAGTTCTCTTCCTTCATAGTAAGGCCTGCAGCATATTTATGTCCACCAAACTGTTCTAATAAATGTGAACAGGAATCAATGGCTTCGTACAGGTCAAAGTCTTTCACAGAGCGGGCTGAGCCTGTTATTTTACCATTAGAAAGCGTAAGTATAATAGTGGGGCGGTAGTAATACTTTTCGATCAAGCGAGATGCTACAATACCAATTACGCCCTTATGCCATTCAGGATTATACAATACTGTTGTTCTCTTCTTTTTAAGTTTCGTATCCGCTTGTATCATACCTATTGCTTCCTGAGTGGTAGCAGTATCAACATCCCTTCTTTCAAAATTGGTTTTATTAATGGAATTACCTGATAGCATTGCTTTTTCAGGGTTGTCGGCAATAAGCAATTCTACGGCATTCCTGCCCGATTCAAGCCTTCCGGCAGAATTAATACGTGGTCCGAAAACAAATACAAGGTCGTTAACAGTTATAGTTTTTTTAAGCTGGGTAATTTCTTTTATAGCCTGGAAGCCTGCACGTGGTGCACTATTAATCCGCCTTAATCCGTGAAATGCAAGTATTCTATTTTCTCCGTTGATAGGTACGATATCAGATGCTATGGCGAGCCCAACCAAGTCGAGGTATTGCTCAAGGGTTTCAAAAGGCATATCGTAATTCATTGCCAACGCCTGAACCAGTTTAAAACCTATTCCGCAACCAGGTAATTCTTTATAAGGGTATTTACAATCCTCCCGCTTCGGATTTAAAATAGCAACAGCATCCGGTAATGTTTTATCAGGCTTATGGTGGTCGCAAATAATAAAATCAATACCCTTTTCTTTTGCGTAGGTGACTTTATCATGTGCCTTAATTCCGCAGTCAAGAGCAATAATTAACGTATAGCCATTCTCTTTTGCATAATCAACTCCTTTGAATGAAACTCCATAACCTTCTCCGTAGCGGTCAGGTATATAGAAATCACAATTCAATCCGAGCCACTTTAGGAAAGTATAAACTAATGCTACGGCAGAGGTTCCATCCACATCATAATCGCCATATACAAGAATTTTTTCTTTGTTCATGGCTGCATCGGTAATGCGTTTTACCGCCTTATCCATATCAGCCATAAGGTTAGGGTCATGTAATAATGTAAGGTCAGGACGGAAGAAATCTTTAGCCTGATCGAAGGTTTCAACCCCGCGTTGTACAAGCAGATTGGCAATAACAGGGCTAACCCGTATAGCCTCACTCAGCTTAAGCACCTTTTCTTCAGGTGCTTGCTTCATTACATTCCAGCGTTTTTCCATTAACTATAATTAGCGGGCAATTGCAATCTTCTGTGTATGCTCTTCCAGGCACTTATCACTGCAACAACCTTTTCTATCTTCCGCACATGTTTCGCATTGGATGAATATAGTATGACAGGGGTCATTCATACAATTTATCTGCCTTTCCGTTACAATTCCGCAGGTATGGCATTTGCTCAGTACATCTGCTGTAACACGTTCAGTAAGGCGTTCGTCAAATACAAAATTCTTACCTATAAATTTGGAATCCAGCCCTTGCTTTTTTATCTCGTGTACGTATTGTATTATGCCACCATCCAGCTGGAATACCTTTTCATAGCCATTATGCTTGAGCCATGCACTGGCTTTTTCACAACGTATGCCACCAGTGCAGTAGAGTAATATGTTTTTATCTTTTTTGTCTTCTAAAAGGTCTAATACCGCAGGTAACTCCTGGCGGAATGTTTTAACATCGGGGCATATTGCATTATAGAATCTTCCAACTTCGCTTTCGTAGTTATTGCGCATATCCACTACCACTGTTCCCGGGTCATCAACCATATTGTGGAAAGTCAGTGCGTCTAAACGTTTACCTGTGTTTTCAGTATCAAAAGTGCCTTCTTTCATTCCATCAGCCACTATCTTGGCCTTCACTTTCATAATAAGGGCGAAGAATGACTTATTATCATCTTCAATAGCATATTTAAGGGGAACCTGGGCAAATAAAGCATGTTGATGCAGATGATCTATAAACTGCTTAAAGTTATGTTCAGGGACACTTAATTGAGCATTTATACCTTCATGAGCAATATAGATTCGACCCAATACATTCAGACTTTGCCAGAAGGCAAACAACTCATCGCGCACTTGCTGAGGGTCGTCTATTTTAACATAACGGTAAAACGACAGTGTTACCCTTTTAAAAGTTTCTGCCGCTACTCTTTTACGTAATTCCTTTTTACTTACCCGGTTATATAGAAACATGTACCGCTTTTTTGAAGAGTGCAAAGGTACTCAATTGCTTTATTCTATAACCCACTTACCCTGAGCAAGTACTTTTTCGCCCTGCATAAGGGACCAAAGGTAGGTTCCTGTGGCCAATGAATTAACATTAATCGTATGCATTGTTCCTTCACCTATAGGCAATTCCTGAACCTTTTTACCATCTATACTGAATACCAGCATTGTGCTGTTCTGTAATGGCTGTGCTGAATGAATTACAATATTGGTTTGGTTGTGGAATGGGTTAGGAAACACATCTACTTTTATAGCGGGATTATTGGAAACAGAGTTTACTCCGGTAATTACTTTGCTAATTGAAGTAGAATTAAAGAATGTATTCTCTTTGGTGGTACGCATATCGCTCCAATCGGCATAAACATTACTATCTGTTACAGCGCAACCTAGGAAATCATCTCCATGTGGAAGATAAATAGGAGGTGAAATGGTATCGCTAATAAGGAAATTAGGACTATAGGTATTACCCCCATCTGTTGAAATAGTACCATAAATTTGAAAAGCTGCACTGTCTCCGGTATTTGTATTTCTTCTGTCGCGCCAAACAGCACCATAAGTTCCGTTGGCAGAAAAGCTGCCCCATGCCATATCGTGGCAAGTATCATGCGCTCCAACAACATCATCGTTTAATCGAACCGGTCCGCTCCATGTTTTTCCTGCATCATGTGTATTATATGAAACAATATCGGGCTCACCAAAATGGTTCGTAGTATTAACAATTACTAGATTGGTAGTATCAGCTGGGTTAGACTGAATATTTAATCCCTCATGCAGTAACGAATCAACTGCCGGAATAGCATCTGCAGCTTTATATGTAATAGCTATATATGGGTAAAATGAAGCTCCGCCATTACTTGATTTATTTACTACGAGCCTTGGGAAAACACTGTATGGTGTATAGTAAGAAACATAAGCAGCGTATAAAGTACCGTTTGCTGAGACAGTAGTAAAGGCAGTAGCATCGGTTACAGGCCCTGAAGGAATACTATCATCGAGGCGTTTAATAGAAGACCAGGTTAAACCACTATCGGAAGAGTAGGTAAACCATGGGTAGTGCGGTTGTGGCGCGAAGTATGCATTTTGGCTGGTTAGATATACCCTACCTGAATATGGGCCCTTGCTACCATCAGTTGCAATCCATGGGCGATCAATAGGATAATTGGGCGCAGCGTTCCAGGCAATAGCTTTTACAGGAGCCCTCCAGTTTATCCCTCCATTAACGGATCGGGTGACCATTACATAGCCAGAATCGCTGGTCTTTAAGCCTGACAGGTCAATATAAGCTAAGTATACACAGCTGTCTCTACCGAAGTAAATACTCGGGTCAGCACAGGTAAATTTTGGATAAACATGTGGCTGTAATTGAATTGGGCTCCACGTTTTACCTCCGTCGAATGATGTACGGGTAGCCATGGCATTGTTTAAGTTAGTGAGAGAAAAATACATCCATGCAGTAACCAGGTGTTTAGGGTTTAAAGGGTTAACTGCCAGGTAACATTCACCGTCCCAATACTTAGAATTAGAGAGATTAATGTTTTGTGAAAATGCCGAAAAGGATAGGCAATAAGCAAAGAGTACAAGGATAATTTTTTTCATTTGGATAGATATTGGTAGTTTGATTTACCAAGCAAGCCAAAGTTTAAATGGCTGATTCTGTATTACAAAATTACGAAATTGCCCATAAATGAAAAAGCCCCCCGATTGCTCGGGAGGCTTTTCGTATTAAAACCAAAACTTATCTGTTGCTTATAACTGTTCTGCCAATATAAACCTTACCTTCTGTAACAACTCTTACAAAGTAAGAACCATTCGGAGCATTCAGGTTAATATCTTGTTGCAGTTTGCCATTGCTTACCTGAGTCATGCCTTTGTACAAGGTTTCGCCCAATACATTTATAATCTCTATATCAGCATTACCACTGGCTATATTGCTAACCGATAACCTGAACTGTCCATTGTTCGGGGTAGGGTATAAACTCAGGCCAGAAGCACCACCGGTAATGGTAGCTATTCCGGTAGGCTTCCCGCCAACATCAATGGTTTGTGAATAGGTAGAGAAGTCATAACGCGTATAGCCCATTGTGCCATGTGGCTTGATCTTAGGATACACGGTAAACCATATTGATAAAGTTGCAGTATGCGCACCTGAGTCCTTATACTGGTGGTAATAAGTTGTCATTCCAACACCTGAGTCTGCTGCAGTTGTGTCGCCTGGGTTCCACAAATACATAGTTACACCATTTACACCTGTAGATGTGCTGGTAAACATATATCTGTAGCTTCCAATAGAATCGGAAAGATTTACCTGGGTAAAACTTGCGACAAGTGGGTCAACATTTGATATGTTAACTATTGGAAGCGATATTGAATCTACACAGTATTGTGTACCGGTATCTCTTACAATTAACTTGGCTGTATAAGAACCATTGGCTGTGTACGTATAATTATAAGGGGTACCACCTAAAACTGTAGGTGAACCATCGCCCGGATTCCACCAATATTCTGTTTGTGAATTAGTGCCTGTAGAAGTGCTTGTAAATGTAGCTACACCTGTTGTAGCGCTACTTGCTTCAGTAAAATTTGCACTAAGTGTGCAAGGAGTAGTAACATTCGTCACTGTAACAGGTATAGTAATAGAATCTACACAATAGGCACCGTAAGTTGCAATAAGCGTAATATTATAAGTACCATTCGCAGTAAAGATATTAGTAGCCGGGGAGTTGTTAGAACTATCTGGAGTAACGCCAAAACTCCAATGGCAAATAATACCATTGGTATCTCCACTTATCATTGTACTTGTGCTGGTAAAGGTCACATGTCCATTAAGGCCAATACTGTAAGTAAAGTTTGCAACCAGGCCGCATGAGTTGCTATCAGCATTAGTTATATTTACCCAAACACTTGTTGAATCAATACAATAAGCGGCTCCTGTATCTTCCACGGTTAACCATGCATAGTATCCTCCTGAATATTTGTAAGTATAATTGAAGGTGCTTGTACCTTGAACCCTTGGACTTCCGTCACCGGCGGTCCAATAATATAATGTGTTTGCATTGGTTCCCGTAGAGGTGCTGCTGAAGGATGCTGCTCCATGCGCGCCGGTACTGGAATTAGCACCTGCATGCAGTGTACAAGGGGTAGTAACATTACTTACCGTTACAGGTGTTGATACTGTATCTGAACAGGTTGATCCACTATCTACTAATAGAATAAGTTTAGCATTGAATGTACCATTAACTGTATAAGTATAATTGAAGGTAGTAACATCGGTGTATTGGTTACCACTACCATCGCCTGGATTCCATACATATGTTGGGATACCTGTTGACCAGGTTGAAGTGCTGGTAAAAGCCACATGCCCGTTAAGGCCCATTGAATAAGTAAAATTTGCAGCGCATTGGGCCATGCCTGCATTAAAAATTCCTATGCCTACAATAAGCATAAGAGCTTTTAAGAGTGTTTTGAAAGTAAGTGTTTTCATGATTTTGTTTTAAATTAAGTTTTCTTTTGAGCCTGTCTTTAACCACTAGTACGGTTATATTTTATGAGTGGTTGGGTATGTGGTTAAATATTATAGCTATAATGTGTAAAGTTATGATAATTAGGCGGATATAATGTAAAAAGCCCTGACGATACCGTCAGGGCTTTTTAACTATTAAACTAAACCTTGTCTTTATCTGTTACTTATAACAGTTCTGCCAACATATACTTTACCTGGTGTAACAACTCTTACAAAGTAAGAACCATTCGGAGCGTTTTGCAGGTTAATATCTTGCTGCAGTCTACCATTGCTTACCTGCATCATTACTTTGTACATGGTTTCACCAAGTACATTTATAATTTCCACATTAGCATTTCCGTCAGAAACATTGTTTAACACCATTCTGAATTGTCCGTTATTTGGTGTAGGGTATAAACTCATGCCTGAACCAACATCAGTAATATTAGCAATACCTTGTGGTGAGCTTATGTAAATGTTTTGCGAGTATGAGGAGAAATCATAACGTGTATAGCTCATTGTGCCATGTGGCTTGATCTTTGGATAAGAAGCAAACCAAACGGACAAGGTAACAGTATGCACACCGGGATATTTATAGTTATGATTATAATATGTCATTCCAATACCTGAATCTGCAGCAGTAGTATCACCAGGATTCCATAAATACCAAGTATTCCCATTCACACCTGTTGAGGTGCTGTAGAAATTATATTCATAGCCTATACCAATACTATCGCCCAAATAAGTACTTGAATAACTTGCATGCAATGAATCCCTGTTAGAAATGTTAATTGGAAGTACAATAGAGTCTGCACAGAATGCTGTACCTGTATCCTTTACAACTAGCTTTATGTAATAAGTACCATTGCTTGTATAATTAAACATCATTGTATCTGAACCTAAAGTTACAGCTACTGAATCGGCACCCTGGCCCCAATAGTATTGTGTGCCACTATTAGTGCCGGTAGAATTACTAATTACAGTAATCTCACCTAAAGCGGTGTCATTAATTGCTATAAAATTTGCACTTAATGTGCAAGGTACAGTAACATTAGTTATATTAATAGGAATGGTAATAGTATCTGTGCAGTAAGCGGTATCATTGCCCGTAAGAGTATCATAACTGGTAAATATCTGGTCAAGCAGATTAACATTGTATGTTCCGTTTGCTATATATATATGATTGAAGGTAGATGCATTGGTTGCAGTGGCACCACTTCCATCACCAGGGTTCCATGTGGAAATAGTTCCGTACGTATATCCGGCTGATGTATTAGTAAATGTTACATGTCCATTGGCCCCAATACTATACAAGAAGTTTGCATGCAATCCGCATGTGTTGCTATCTGCTGTAGTAACGTCTATATTTTGTATTGTAGAATCAGCGCAATAAGCGGTACCAGTATCCATTGTTATTAGCCATACTTTGTAAAGACCTTGAATTGTATATGTATGTGATGGGGTGCCGGTGAGTAATTGCCTGCCGCTTCCATCGCCAAAATTCCAGTAGTACTTAGTAGCTGAATTTGTTCCTGTAGAATTACTTGTAAATGATACTACTCCATTTGCACCAATGCTATAAGTGTATGATGCCGCTAATGTACAAGGAGTTGTAACATTGGTTATCACCACAGGAACTGTGTCGGCAGAAGTGCAGGTTGAGCTGTCAACATTCAAAAAAAGAGTTACATAGTATGTTCCATTGGCAATATATGTATGATTGTATGTATTTCCATAACCTGAGCCGCTTCCATCACCTGGATTCCAGAATAACTGGGCACCACTTCCTGTCCATGTAGAGGTACTGGTAAATGAAGCCTGGCCATTAGTGCCAAGTGTGTAGGTAAAGCTTGCGGAGCATTGCGCCTTAGCCATAGTAAAGTAGCCTATGCTGACTATAAGCAGGAAAGACCTTAGCAGGTTTTTGGTCATTGTTTTCATGTTTACTTATTTATTGGAGTTTTAATTTCTTTTTATTTGGCCTTTACACACAAATACGTTAAGAGTTTTAAAAGGGTTGGGTATGTGAATTTTAAATTTTGAATGCTGAATTTTGAATTTAAAGCGGACTTTTTATAATTACTTATCACTCATCGTTTATAGTTTATCGTTACTTGTAAGCTACCGCTATTATAGCATCACCATTTTTTATTGTAATTGAACCGCCGGATTTGTTATATAGAGTGCAATTGAATTTTACATGTAGCATCTTGGTGGTTTGGTTATTCTCGTTGTTTTGATAATTTGAAACTGAAAGAATATGAAAATCGGAACCTGCTGCTTCAGTTGAATCATCAGACCTATAAACTGTACCTGAAGGATTGGTATATATGATAGTAACATTGGAAAGTCCATTGGTATTTGCAACAGGGCTTGGAGTAAGGGTGTAATTCATATAATAGGTTGAATCTGCTCCGCTAGGAATAGAATTTAAATTGGTTCCGGCGGTTATGCCATTTGCGTCAGTAATTGATACATAAGCCCGATATATTGAAGTAGTTGAATACTTACAGGTAAATATGTCAGTTGTGCCAGTAACTCCTGTATGAGTAATACTAGAATAAGGTGTTGCAGAGCCGCCAGCATTCCAAGAAACTTTATACGGTTTTGTTCCTCCGGTAATCTTAACAGTATAATGAACGCTATCAACGCTATCTGTTGAGTATGAAAGTATTGCAGTAATGGCATTTTTCACTGTTCCAAAGTTTAATGTATCAGATAAACTGGCAGTGTGGGTAGCAGCAGAATCAAATACTATAGAAAGGCTGGTAGGATAATTACCCGGATTGTTATATAAGTGTTTAGAGATTTTGGGAAGAGGCCCATAGCCGGTTATTGTATTTCCATCTCCGAAATTATAAGTATACATATAAGGAGTAGTTATGACTTTAGGAGTAAAAGTCACAGAATCTTGTGTTGGGGTTCCTACACCTGTAATATTATATAGGTAATAGCCAGTATCTATAGATGAAGCTATATTGGTTTCTTGAGCACCGGCAGCTAACTGTCTGTAGTCATTAATAATAAACTCGATACTATTACTTTTAGCGGGAGTAACTTGTTTTAAGTTTCCAATAAAGCTATATACTCCTGCGGTACTTTGAGAGTCGGACGAATACATATAGTAATTACTTACACCTGCATCTAAGCTAACAGGTGAACCATTAACCGTACCGTTAAAATAAAATACAGGCGTGCCATTCACTACTGATGGTTCTATATGTTCCTTTTTACAAGTAATAAGTAGCATGCTTATAGCAAACAATAACAATCCTATTTTCAACTTTCTCATCTCTTTACTTAATTATATCGTATGAAAAGATCAGTTTTAAGCCGCTGTTCCTTGCAAATGTATTGTCATTAAAAAATGACTCATCTTCAATATTCAATAAACCGTAATAAAACTCTACCCCTGCAGAAAATCTGTTGTATATTTTCCTTTTGTAAGTTATTACAGCTTGAAGGTCTATTGTGCTTATGCCATCCATGTAGCCAGATTTATTAGCGGAAGTGTAGCCTGATGTTCCAAAATAATCTTGGTTATAAGTTACAACCGAGCTGCTGGTATTAAACAGGTAAAGCACATTAGCTCCAATGCCTATCATATTGTTAAAACCAAAACAATATTGCAGCCTTATTGGCACTGCAGCATAATAGAAAGTCTTTAAGGTTACTGAGTTTACATTGCTGTTAAGCCCAAAGCCATATTGGTCTATACTGCTGGAATAAAGTGTATTAATATTCGTCAGCATATTGAATTGTACACCCAGGTAAGCTGATAATTTAGCGTTGAAATAATGGGTTGTACTCATTCCAAAAATAGGGCTTATTCCACTTCCTTGTGTTGCTCCTTCTTTCATCCAGCCGAGTGAATAGCCCGCACCACCATCAATACTTACTGTAGTTAGTGAAGAACTGACTTTTTTAGGTGGTACCATATTTGAGAAATTATCATCGGCACTATCAGGAGAACTTGTTTTGTCTTTATTAACTAATGTGCTATTATCTTTTGAAGCAGCAGAATCTGAACCACTTGTTTTGGGTGTGCTTGCAACTGTATTAGACGGTGTTTCGTTAGTAGTAACACTGTTAGTGTTTTGAGTAATATTATTTGTTTGATCAGTATTAGGATTTGATGCACCTGTTGTACTTGTGTTATTGTTTACAGTTTCGTTATTTGTATTTTGCCCTTGTGTTGTTTTTAGAACATCATTATTAGATGCAACTGCAGGATTAATTGTTGAAGGATTTGTATTCTGAGTATTTACCACAGTATTATCGGCGGATTTATGTGAATGCTTTTCTTTCTTATGTCTTACGTAAGAATATTGGTCTGGATTATTTGCTTTATCTAAAGAAGACTTAGAGGTCTTTTGTTTTTTGGTGCTACTTGCAACTACCGGATTTATTTGTGAATTAATATCATTCCCTGTTGCTAAGTTGTTCCCATTGGCCTTGTTATCATTAATAGAAGCAACAGGTTGGGAGACACCATTGTTACTTCCTGAAGAAGTTGGGTGGGAAGAGTTAGAGATGGGAGTATTGGTTGTTGTATTAGCAGAAGTATTGTTTGATTGAACTGGAGCAGTTTGGTTATTCACAGTATTAGTAAAAGCTATAGGTTGAGTTGCTTGCTGAGTAACACTATTCTTATTCAGTATAAATGGAATCATAATAAGAACACCTAATGCCATACCACTAGCGAAAATAATAGCAAAACGCTTCGACTTCCTGCGTTTTTCTGCAAGTTCTATTTTACGATCCAGCTTATCCCAGTTATGTTCATCAAACGGCAAATCACGCTCCGATAATTTGGAACGCAACAGGTCGTCAAATTTTTCCAGTTCGTTCATAACAGGGTTAACATTAACGTTTTAACTGTTTTGCCCATTTTCGTTATCATAGTCTTCAATTGCTCTCTTGAAAAATGCAGGTGCCATTTCGAGGTGCCTTCGCTTATTCCGAGCATATCAGCTATTTCCTGGTGTGTGAAGCCATCTACTACATATAAGTTAAATACCCTTTGGCTCATAGGTGGCAAGGTCATTACCAGCTTGTGTATCTCTTCAGCATCCATCTTTGCAATGGCATCATTCATAGCTGCCGCAACAGGTAATTGTTCGTAATCCTCAACATACTTTACGTTATCTACATGCTTCTTATTCTTGCGGTATTCATCGATCAGGGTGTTGATTATGATCTTACGTATCCATGCCCTGAATGGTATATGCGACTGATATTTTTCCAGGTTGTTCAATACCTTTAGAAAGCCTGTATTAAGCGCCTCTTGTGCCTCTTCGTAAGAACCTGTATAACGTATGCAAATACTCATTAAATATCTATATGTCTGTTTATAAAGCTCATACTGGGCCTTACGCTCTCTTCTTATACAAGCAGTAATTAGGTCAATTTCTACATTCATTACACTGGGGTAGCAAGTATGAAGCTTTTGTAAACTAGTACGTTGACATTATATAAAGGGTTGGGTATATATTCCGCTTTTTCAAGAAATGTTTATATATAATTGAATATCATATTGTTGTATGTTCAGAAACATTGCCCATTTTTATATAATTTTCTATACTACCAAATATAGTAAAATAGGATAAAACCTTCAGCAAAAGTTTTACTATTTTCGCCCATCTTCACGATAAACATAATGTATGGATACTAAAACACTGGTTATAGGTGCCGGAGGGCAGATAGGTAAGGAATTGGTTCAGGAACTATGTAAAGCCTATGGAAGTGAGAATATTGTGGCATCGGATATCAGGCATGATGACAGTGTTAAATGTGCATTTGAAACATTTGATGTATTAGATACAAAACGATTAGTTGAAATAGTTAAGAAGCATAATGTAAAGCAGATATATAACCTGGCTGCCTTGCTTTCAGCTACTGCGGAACAGTACCCTGAAAAAGGCTGGAAACTAAATATGGAAGGCCTGTTAAGTACTTTGGAATTAATGCGCGAGAAGGTTATTGATAAAATGTTCTGGCCAAGTTCAATTGCTGTGTTTGGGCCGAATACGCCCAAAGTAAATACTCCGCAGTATACTATAATGGAACCTAGTACCGTGTATGGCATAAGCAAACAAGCAGGTGAACGCTGGTGCGAATATTACCATAAACGTTATGGTGTTGATGTAAGAAGTATTCGATATCCCGGACTTATAGGCTGGCAATCGGCACCGGGTGGAGGCACAACAGATTATGCTGTGCATATTTTCCATGAAGCCATTAAGCAAAAGAAGTACGAATGCTTTTTGAAGGAAGATACCATATTGCCTATGATGTATATGAGCGATGCATTACGTGCAACAATAGGTTTAATGCAAGCTCCGCCTGAAAAAGTGAAGATTCGTTCTGCATATAATCTTGCTGCAATCAGTTTTTCTCCGAAAGAGATTGCCGCAGAAATTAAAAAGCATATTCCTGAATTTACCATTACCTATAAACCAGATAGTCGCCAGGCAATTGCCGATAGCTGGCCACAAGGTATTGATGACTCAAGGGCACGTGAAGACTGGGGTTGGAAACACCAGTACGATTTAGCAAGCATGACAAAGGATATGCTTGAACATATAGGAAGTAACAAACAACAAGCCTAATTATTTGTGGGACATCGTAAGCTAAGGAAGTTTGCCGAGGTTGCTACTTTCTCGAATGTATTTCAACCTGAGGGGAACAAAATAGGAGATAAGATTGAGTTCTCTTACAAAGGTAAATGGCATGAATATTTTAGGAATAGTAATCCTGTTATTCTTGAATTGGGTTGCGGTAAAGGAGAATATACGATAGGATTGGCAAGGCGTTTCCCTGATAGGAATTTTATTGGCATGGATGTAAAAGGTGCACGCTTATATACCGGTGCTAAAATTGCCTTTACTGAAAAAATGCCGAATGTTGCCTTTATAAGAAACCGTATTGATTTCATTGAAGCCTATTTCGGACCAGATGAAGTAAGTGAAATAT
>DATHOD010000055.1:0-3635 GCA_035485295.1 Bacteroidia bacterium | reverse complement strand
TGATTGAGGAATGTAAATTAACTCAGGAAAATCTTTCAGAGAAAGTAGGAAAGGATCGCACTTCAGTTACGAACTACTTACGTTTATTGAAATTGCCTCCTGTAATTCAGTTGGCAATTCGCGAAAAGAAGTTGAGCATGGGCCATGCTCGTGCCCTTATAAATATTGATAATCCTGCCACCCAACTCAGTGTCTTCGATAAGATTTTGGACGAGTCATTAAGTGTACGTGAAACAGAAGAGAAGGCAAGGAGCGCAAAGAAATCGTTTGTGAAGCCACGCAAGTACAATGGGGGTAATGAAGATGGCAGAATTGAAAGTGAACTATCATCTTTACTTGCGGCTAAGGTAAAGCTATCACGCAGCGGTTCAGGCAAGGGCAAAATAGTTATCCCTTTTTCTTCCGATGAGGAACTTAGCAAGATTATCAGGTCGCTGCATGCCTAATAAAAGGTATATCTTATTTCTTTTTATAGGTATTTTGTTTTCCTTACAGACTAAGGCGCAAAAGAGTGATTCTGTGACTGTCTTGAAACAGGATAGTTCGAAACCAGCACCAGTAGTTAAGCAAAAGATACCATATCCTAACCCCCAAAAGGCAATGCTATATTCTGCAATATTGCCTGGCTTAGGTCAGTTATATTGTAAGTCATATTGGCGGATACCAATCATATATGCTGGGATCGGAGTAGCTAGTTATTTTATTGTGACCAATGCCCAGCAGTATAATATATATAACTCCGCTTACAAAGAGCGTACAAATAATCAAGTAGATCCATTCATTAATATCTATTCTACCGATAATCTTTTAACTATTAAGAACTATTACCAGCGGAACTTGCAGCTGTCAGTAATAGCGGTAGCATTCATCTATATTTTAAATGTTGTAGATGCTAATGTAGATGCTGAACTACATAACTTTGATGTGACTGATGATATATCTGTGCATTTTGCACCTAACCTGGTTCCTAACCCTTTGTCAGGTGGCTTTACCTTTCAGCCTGGCTTTTCTTTAGTGAAGAGAATTTAAAGGGACTTACTCTCTATTTTAACTGCAAACTTCTTATTTGGAATATGTGCTGTAGCCAAGTCCATAGTAGTGTATTGCTTATTGATATACACAGCGCACATAGTGTTTGAAACGTGGTAAAGATTCTTGTGCAAATTAGCAGGGGTACCATCTAATATAGCTCCCATTACAACATAGCGGACATTTAGAGGATCAAAGCCATAGTCATGCCAAACCACAATGGTATTTTCATGAGCTAAGTATTTGAACACATTTTCTGTATCGCTTTTCACTGACTCATAATGGTGGTCCCCATCTATAAATATCACATCAAACTTTTGGTGAAGTCCCTTATAATCGAATGTCAGTGAGTCTCCATTGAAGTGGGTAATCTTACTATTCCCTTTTGAGAAGAAAGCTGCAGTTTTTACTTCAATCTCATTTGGAAGCTTGCCAGGTTCCAGATCAAGAGTATAGCATAAGCTACACACATCTGCAACATTTACTGCACTTTCACCCCTAGATGTACCAATCTCAAAGTATTTGCAATTGGGTATGGTTTTACACAGTGCGCGAAGAAGCATTAAATCACCTGGGAACGAGCTGCCACCCAGACTGGAAAATGCGGAAAGCTCTTCATTAAAGTTTGGGAATAAGGTATCAATATCAACAACGGGTAGGCTATTTATACTATACTTTTTTGTAATAGACTTTAGCCATAAGTCATTGTCAACCAGCACATGGTTTAATAACCATGGGTTTCTGATGATGGCGAAAATAGCTTTCAAGGACTTACTTACCTTACTCATATATAGTGCAAAGATAGAAGCTTATATGTGTCATGCAATTCCGTTACGCATTTTGTAGGTTTCATTACATAATTGAGTCATTTCCATTACTTACTCAATAAAATGGCTGTCGGGTGGGTATAGTTTTGTTATCAGAAACAAAGAAATACATAACTATAAATATAAGAGCCATGAAAACTACTTACAAAACCCTCTGCATAGTTGCCTTAGTAATCGCCAATGTTGTGGTAATAGAGAATAACGCAATTGCACAATCCATAGTTGAAGGGCCAAATCAGGGTATTTCTACCATCGTTGTAGCTAATAAATATTCAACTTGGAATAATGCAGCTAACGCACTCCGTAATGATAAAAAGTATGCTTCGGTTTCGCTAGGAACAGGTGAAATTTCTGATACTATAGAAGTCGGGAACTTTGGATTTCACATTCCGAGTGACGCAGTTATTGAGGGTATAACTGTAACTATTAAGAAAGGAGCTAATACTGATGGGGTTCGTGATAATAGCATACAACTTATTAAAAACGGGGTTGTATGTGAAGATAACCATGCTGGAATGGATTACTGGCCTCAGTCGCCGGCAATTTTCAGCTACGGAGATGGGAGCGACCTATGGAGTACTAATTGGTCTGCTGCAGATATAAATTCATATGCTTTTGGAGTGGCTATTTCAATTGCTAATGCTTCATATATGTCCGATTCTGCAATGGGAGCCATTGATTATGTGAGTGTAACGGTTAAATACAGGCCACATAGTATTACTGTTAAGTCATTCGGTGCCGTATTAGTAAATGGTAAAGCGAATATTAATTGGACAGCAATAACTCCAAACAGCAATTCAATATTTGTTATTGAACGTTCCGAAGATGGTATTGAAACCAACCCAATTGGAACAGTTAATGAAACGATGGGTGATCAGTTAATGTCATATTCTTTTGTTGATAGTTTGCCTCTTGCAGGGACCTCATACTACCGATTGATGGAAGTGAATAGTGATGGCGAAACTCAAAATTTTGAATGGGCCGCAATAATGGTAATTGATAAAATTTCAGGCATGTCATTGTATCCGAACCCAAGCAGGAGTAGTATTACAATTGACTTTCCTGCAAGCACTAATCAGTCTATATTAATGATAATGGATGAAAGTGGCCGGGTTGTAATGAATGAAACTCTTCCTGCTTCGAATAATGAAATGACAACTTATGTTAAGGATATTTCAGAACTTCCTTCAGGAGTATATGTATTGCTTGTAAACGAAGATGGCAAGAATTATACCAAGAAGTTTATCAGAGGATAAGTTATTTGTTACTTCGATTTCATTTTCTTTTTCAGTATCCGTAATCTTGCTGCTATTGAAGGAATTGGTTCTGCCTCTAATGCAGTCATTGTGTGTTTAAAATCTTCCTTTAGTTCCGAATATTGTCCAAGCAGGTCAAATAATCCTTGCAGTAAGAGTACCCTTACAATTCTGCTTTCATTCTTATCTAATGCCTATTTAGTAAGGGTATTCCAAACTATTCCTATTTCAGTATCGTTTAAATCAAGCCTTGTTACCAATTGTGCTAAATGCCATTTTAGTTCAATATGTTCTACACTTTTCAATAGGTTTAATAAATCATTTTTATAAGGTTTTAAGTATTCAGAATGCGCTAAGGTTATTTTTTTCAATTGCATCTGCAGTTCGCATAATGACTAGCCTATCGTTATTAAATAAGCCCTTGAATAAATTATCGAAATAATATTGGGTTTTGATAGTCTTAACAATTGTCTCAACTTTACCAATTGACCTAAGGTCACCACCTTTTAGGTGCTTTTGTAAT
>DATHOD010000054.1:0-34191 GCA_035485295.1 Bacteroidia bacterium | reverse complement strand
CGATACTGCTACCGCCCACCAGGATTTTGAATATGCAGTTAGGCTGAATGGTTTCGACCATGCGGAATGTTGTTTTTACCTTGCGCGGTACCTGCATCAATATCACCATAACGCTGACGCTACTCCTTTGTTGAAAATGGCGTTAACAGAAAATTCAGGACTGACTGATGTGCGCCATCTTTTGATGGATATTTATGCCGAAGACCATAATAAAGAACTGGGTACGATTTGCAGGCAAACGCTTGGCTTGTTCCCCGACGATACCTATGCTGCCAATTATTACAAACAATTTGTGGCCGATAGCAGCCAATATGTGCAAGGTGGAACAGCAGCAGATAATATTGAGAAATTTTATTTATCGCACCCTTCGGCTGCTAATTATATAAACCTTAGCCTTTCTTATTTTGGTAAAGGTGAGTACATGAAAGTGGTAGATGCTTGTAAAAAAGCTATTGAGCTTGATCCGAAATCTGCCATTGCATATAACAACATGTGTGCTGCATATAATAACTTGAAGATGTGGGATGAGGCTATTGATGCCGGCAAAATGGCATTGAAGATAGAGCCCGGCATGATACTGGCACAGAATAATTTGAACTTTGCACTACAGCAGAAAAGAAAATAGTATTGAGTATTGTATATTGAGATGCAAGTGTCTGAGGGGATGCCAGAGGTATTGAACATCATTGCGATGTGGTGTTTCAATAGACGTTTAATCCCTCTGGGATTATAAGAAAGCAAAGGGGTTCAATAATTGTTATTAAAGAATCTGTATCTTTTCGCTACCTGCTGCATTATGGAATAAAATGCAACTAGCTTAATTCATTTTATGAAAAAATATTTATTTGCAACTCTTTCGGGTATTGCATTAGTTAATCTTGCTTTTGCCCAAACAGGCAATATGCAAATTGCATACATAGATAAAACTGTGAAAGAAATTAAAAGGAATATCTCAAATTATCAGAATGTTGATTCAGCCAATGGTAGAGATGGGTATAGGAGTGTCTATACTAAGAATGAAGAATTGAAATATATAATAATGAATGTTAATGACCATGGTATTAACAAGCATGTAGAGTGGTACTTTTCTGAGGGGAAAGAAATATATGCTGAAGTTAAATGGACTGATAGCACCGGTGCGATAACAGATAATGAGAAGTCCTATTTTTCAGATTGGCACCTTATTAATTGGGTAAAGACAGATGGGGAAATTGTAGATACTGCTTCCTGGGAATTTAAGAACATGGAACCTCAGCTTATTGCATATGGAAAGAAACTGGAGAATTTTTATTCTAAAACTGAGACTAAAGAAATAAGCAATGTGTATGTTAATGCTAAAGAGGCGTTGGAGCGTTATGATATGATCTATAGTCAAAATGTGAAAACCCGGGTTGTATATCACATAGAAGATGGAATGCTGAATGGAAGATACTTATCGTATTATAAGAATGGGAAGAAAGTTGCAGAAGGAAACTATGAGTACAATAACAGGGTAGGTGATTGGAAGGTTTGGGATTCTACCGGTAAACTATGCATAGAAAGGACATATAAGAACAATTACGAATACAAGAGTATTCTTCCTAAGCCACTAGCCGATACACCACGCTATACACCTAGGAGAAACGCTGATGGTTTTTATGTGTATTCAAAATTAACAGAGAAAATGATAAAGTATTCTCAACGTACATGGAGCTATGTTTTTGATCAGGACAATCCTTTATTTGGAACAGATAACAGACTATTTAAATTAATATACAGTGAAATAAAGCGCCAGCACTTAATAGCTTATCAATTTTATTACAGGGATCTTGATAATACCTTCAGCCATCCAATAGATTCTGCTAAAATACCGTTAGGCAGTATAGATTATAAGGTTATAGGTTTTATTACGAAAGGAGATTGGTTTTATGATTCAAGCAGGGCGATGTTAGATTACAGAACCTTGGGTATTTGTCCAATTGCTTTACTAAAGCATCATATAAAAGACTCAGCCAAAGAAGTTTATTTAAAACGAAATGCTTTTGAATATGATTGTGATACCGTTGGGCTCTTCTGGGTTTACTACCCGCAAATAAGACCATATCTTGCAAAAGAGAAAGTTAAGAATGATTCTGTTCCAAGGCGGGTTGAGAATTTGGATGATGTTTTTTTCTTCAATTATTACAACTCATCAATATTTATGAAATCAGCCGTTGCACCCCAATGGGGCCGAGTATATGATACTTGGAATGTCCGTGTACGTGATATTGAATTAGAGCATCAGGCTTGGTTATACTTCTGCAATAAATAATTGACTATCTGCGTTATAGTTATAGATATGACGAAAGTCATTTTTCTTTCTGATTACGCTCATTAATATTGGAAAGTTTCGGATGTTATTTTGAGATAGAAATAACCCCATAAATTATACACCACATGGAAACTATTATTGTAATATTCGCAAGTATTGCTGTACTGTATGGTAATATACAATCGCTACCAGGCAGGCATAAAAGAGACTTATAATTGTCTTTTGATGCCAGAGGCATCGAACGTTAATAGAAAGAACATACAACCTGAATCTTCGACCCCATCCGGGGTCGAACATCTAATAATTACATAACTGCTATAAACATATAATCCCATAGGGATTAACGAAGTTTTATCCTCACTGCTAAATTTATAATCCTTCCTTCCAATGGTTCCCAAACCGATTTAAATCCCGGATTGTTCAAAGGTGGAATTACCAAACTACCATAGCTTGTCTCTTTTACATCTGTAAGGTTTTCCCCGTTCAGCACAATGCTGAATGATTTGAATTTCTTTTCTATCATGGCTGCAAATATCCAAAAGCCCGGTACTGTAACCTTTGAATTGTCGTCAGGATATTGCATGTCGGTATAAGATGCCTCAATAGCAAATCTCCATTTCCCTTCTATTGTATAAGCTATATCGGTTGCAAAGTCATTTTTAGGTGTTAGCGGATTAACAGGCTGAATTGCGTAGTATTTCCGTTGGGTATAGTCGTATGTGTATCCTATGTAAGCTTCCAGTTCATCGGCTGTAATCCGTAAATAGGTTTCTGAACCTTCGGTAATAAATGGGGCAGAGGCATTGGCAAAATAATAAGTGTGGTTTACAGAATCGGTATTTAATAGAATGGGGGAGTTGAGTTGTGTGTAGAAGAAGGATTGGGTAAGCGCTACAATAACTTCATCGAATACCTTTTTATAGTTAATGTCAAAATTCCCTCCGGCTGATCTTTCGGGTAATACACTGTTAGCTATTGGTTGCACATTTTTAACATAGTCTTTATATTCGTCGCTGGTAAGGTCATAACTAAGTATATCTGGTGTTTTATATCCAAGCCCACCACCCATACGCAACGAAAAGGCTTGGTTTAATTTGTATAATAATGATAAATGCGGTAAAAGGAAAGTATTGTAATTGCTTTGGTAATCGCCACGGATGCCGGTCTCAAGAGTAAGTTTATCTGTAATCTTCCAATCATCTTGTGCAAAAGCACCTAAAGTGTAATTGTTGTAGTTATTGATATTAGTGCTATCGGCATTCCTGCGCATAAACGAACTGCCTGAATAATCTACACCCAACACAAGGTTGTTCTTTTCCCTCGGAATCAAATAGGATACCTCACCGTATTCCGATAATTGTGTTCCATCGAACAAATAGTAATTGGTTTGCCAATCTCTCGCATAGTCGCTCACACTTCCTTTAATAGTAAATACGTTTTTGTTATTCATTGTTTTTTCAAAATGAATATCGCCTGTGTTTCTATTGAATTTATCCTGTTCGTAATAAACATTCCCGCCCTGGTCAATATTGCTGATTGCATTTGCATCTCCACCTGTACGTGTTTCAAATGTTGATGATAGTCCTAACGACAGTGTTGTATTGGTGTCGATATAGAAGAAGAACGTAGGCTGAATAAGATTGCTTTGCAATTGGGGAATAATAGTAAACCCATCTACAGCTGTGAACTGCTGGGTAGTATTGCCTGCAAATAAAGTAATGCCAAATTTTGAAAAGCGTTGGGAATAGTAAATATCTGCATCACCTTCTTTGGCTGTTGTTCCGTTTAGGGTTACAGTTAGCTCTGGTTTTGCCTGTGGCGTTTTTGTAATAATGTTTATTATACCGGCTATGGCTCCGCCACCATATAATGTAGATGCCGGCCCTTTAATAACTTCCACCTGCTTTATATCCATAGGTGGTAATTGCATAACACTGAATCCGCCCGAAAAACCCTCGTATAATGGCAATCCATCTCTTAATATCTGGGTGTAATTTCCATCCATGCCGAGTAATCGTGGAGTCTCATTTCCTGATGAGACGGATGTTTGCTGTACATGCACACCCGCCAGGTCATTTATGAGTCCTGTAATATTTTCAGGGTTTATGGTTGTTTCTTCTTCTACATCTTCCGCACCAATCACTTCTATTTTCAAGGGTAAGTCTTCTATTCTTGAATTAACACGGCTAGAACTAACCACTACTTCAGCCAGATCATCATCTTCATCACTTCGTTCCAACCCAATACGGAACAAGGTATCGGCATTATGTAGTGGAAAACTTAAATTGAGTGTGTATTTTTTATAACCTAAAAAACTAACAATTATCTCCTGTTTGCCATTTGGGATATTGGCTAGTGTAATTCTCCCTGCCGTATCTGAACTGCCACCAATATTGGTTTCATCGATTGCAACTGCAGCTGTAAATATTTTCTCTTTGGTAGCGCTGTCGTAAATAACAGCCTTGAAATTGTTCTGGCCAACTGATATGACTGAAAAGCAAATAAAAGCCCCAAGGGCTATAAACCGCAAACACTTCATACAAACATATTCCTCAATAAAACAAAAGTATCATGATGATAACCTTGGCTTTACGGAACCATGTTATGGAATTGTTAAATAAGTTATTGTGTTGAATTTATTTAAGCCTCACCTATCGGGGGAGGTTTGGAGGGGGCCCTTAGTTCAGCTTATAACTCACGCCATTCATAGTATCCAACTGGCGAATGAATTCGTTATTGAGATCGAGCTTTATCTTTTTCGATACAAGATCAACACTCATGTTTTCCTCTGAATCTATCAGGGTTACTTTCAGGTTACACTTACCCGGATTGGTAGTTGTAATGCCTAAAATATTCTTTATCATGTCGTCTGATAATCCTTTCAATGGTATACGAATGGTAAGGCTCTTTGCCATTTTCTCACGCACTTCACTTAGCAGCATTATCTGTGTTGGCTTAATTTCCATTAGTTCAGGGTTCTTGTAATTAGGCATGGTCTTAGCTTTAATGTACAAGAATGTACCCGGAACAAGAAAGTGTTTCCATTTCAGGTAATCGTCTTTAAATATGCGTAACTGTATATTGCCGCTAAAGTCTTCAATAGTAAGATTGCCATAACCATTACCATTTTGCGCGGTAAGGTGCATGGCTCCAATCACCAATCCTGCCATGGTCAATTCCTTACCTTTCATATCAGGAACATCACCTAGTTCACTTATCTTATGCGTACAAAAATTCTCAATATCAAATTTAAAATCGTCGAGTGGGTGACCTGAAATATAGAAACCAGCCACCTCTTTTTCTTTGTTGATTAGCTCCAAGCGACTCCATGCAGGACACATAGGTGCCTTTGGTTCAGGTATCGAATTTCCTTCTCCAACCTCACCAAACAAAGAATTCTGGCTTTGCCCGTCCAGATCCTGGCAACCATTACCATAACGTATCAATGCTTCAAGGAAGGTGTCTTTATTATTTTCGGTAGCAAAATATTGCGCACGTGTAAAGCCAAATGCATCGAATGCACCAGCCATGATCAAACTTTCAAAAGTCTTTTTGTTGGCAGAGCGCAGGTTCACCCTGCTCATCAGGTCGAATATGTTTTGGAACTTACCGTTCTTCTCACGTTCTTCTACAATACTGCCGACTGCAGCTTCACCAACGCCTTTTACAGCGCCAAGTCCAAAGCTGACTTCCCCTTTATCAGTAACTGCGAAGTTGTGTTCACTCTTATTAATATCAGGGCCAAGAACAGTTAATCCCATTTTACGGCACTCATCTATAAAGAAGGTAAGCTTTTCAATATCGCCCATTGAGTTGGTTAATACCGATGCCATAAACTCAGCCAGGAAGTTTGCTTTTAAATAAGCAGTTTGGTATGCCAGTACAGAATATGCTGCAGCGTGGGCACGATTAAATCCGTATCCCCCAAACTTGGCCATCTTATCGAACAGTTCGGTTGCTGTAGCTTCCGGAACACCCTTCCTCACAGCGCCTTCTACAAATATGGCTTTTTGCTTTTCCAGCAATACCATATCTTTTTTACCCATTGCTTTACGCAATACGTCAGCCTGACCCTTGGTAAAGTCGGCCATAACCTGCGATATTACCATCACCTGTTCCTGGTATACAATTACACCAAAGGTTGGTTTGAGTACAGTTTCTGCTAATGGATGGTAATAGTTTGGCTTCTCTGTTCCGTTCTTACGTTTAATATAAGCCGGGATGTCGTCCATAGGGCCCGGACGATATAAGGCGTTCATTGCAATAAGATCTTCAATATTGGTAGGCTTTAACTCCTTCATATATTGTTGCATACCCTGAGACTCAAACTGGAATATGCCTATCATTTCACCGCGCTGGAATAGTTCGTAGGTCTTCTTATCATCCAGCGGAATTTTATCTACATCAATCTCTATCCCTTTCGACTTCTTTATAAGAGCAATGGCATCCTTCATAATAGTGAGCGTCTTCAGTCCAAGGAAGTCCATTTTTAACATACCAACCGATTCTACATACTTACCCTCATATTGGGTAATAAGCAGGTCAGAATCTTTTGAGGTAAGTACAGGAACAAAGTCTGTAATGTTTTCAGGCGCTATAATAACACCCGCTGCGTGAACACCGGTATGCCTAGCTGTACCATCAAGCGCTTGGGCTATGGTCAGCATTTTAGATAGTGGATTGTTTACATCCTTCTTTATATCGGAAAGCTCTTTCGATTGCTCAATTGCTTTTTCTAAATTTTCAGCCCCGAATGGAATAAGCTTGGTAAGTCGGTTAGCATCCGCCAGTGAAACTTTAAGCGTACGTGCCACATCTTTCACAGCAGATTTTGCTGCCATGGTACCAATGGTCACAATCTGGGCTACACGTTCCTTGCCGTATTTATCTACCACATATTTAATAACCTTATCACGGCCCTTATCATCAAAGTCTATGTCGATATCGGGCATTGATACCCTCTCAGGATTAAGGAAGCGCTCAAAGAGCAGGTTATAGGCAATGGGATCAATATTGGTAATACCTGTACAATATGCAATAATAGAACTGGCTGCCGAACCACGGCCAGGGCCAACCCAAACGCCAAGATTTTTAGCTGCTGCCACAAAGTCCTGTACAATAAGGAAGTAACCCGCAAAGCCCATTTTCTTAATTACACCCAATTCAAATTCAATACGGGTGCGGACCTCTTCAGTCATTTCACGATATAGCCTTTTTGCACCGTTATAAGTAAGATAGCTTAGGTATTCATCGGCATTGGTAAAACCATCAGGTAACTTATAGATAGGCAGCAATACATCGCGCTTTAGCTTAATAGGCTCAATCTTCGATACAATCTCACCTGTATTATCAATTGCCTCAGGGGTATCCTCAAACAACTTGTTCATTTCAGCCTGAGTCTTCAAAAAGAACTGGTCGTTATCGAAACGCATCCGCTTGGGGTCGCTGAAATCTTTACCCGTTTGTATGCACAATAATATGTCTTGCGCTTCGGCATCCTGTACATCTATATAATGCACATCGTTGGTTGCAATTATCTTAACGTTATACTTCTTGCTCCAACGTACAAGTACCTCATTACAAATATTTTGTTCCTTAATACTATGGCGTTGTAGTTCTATGTAATAGTCTTCACCAAACATGTCGAGGTATTCCTTAAATACCTTTTCGCCTTCTTCTTCGCCCTTATTAATAATGGTACGGCTAACTTCGCTGGCAAGGCATGAAGTTGTTGCAATAAGTCCTTCCTTATATTGTCGCAATAATTCTTTATCTATCCGTGGTTTATAATAATAGCCCTCTATAAAACCCAGTGAACATAATTTAGACAGATTTTTATACCCTATAGGGTTCTTGGCGAGGAGCAATTGATGGTAATAATTCTTCTCATTATCTCCGTCGCTTTTTGTTTTATCAAAACGGCTGCGTGGTGCCATATAAAACTCGCAACCTACTATAGGAATAATGCCTGCTTTTTCTGCTTCGGCCACAAATTCCGGAACGCCTAACATGTTACCGTGGTCGGTAATGGCTACTGATTTCATGCCATCACCTTTCACCTTCTTCATAAGGCCCTCAACCTGCGAGGCTCCATCAAGAAGGGAGTACTTGGTATGTACGTGTAGGTGTGTGAATTCAGGCATTTCCGTTACTATTTATCCTTTTTTTGTTCTCTAGAATCTCGTTTTGAGGATAGACTTTTTTAAAGGAAGGCGAAGTTATACTAACGGCATTATTTTAAGAAGATGTAAAGCCAAAAATTATTAGATGATATTAACAAGTGAATGTTGAAATGCGTTTATCCCCACCTGGCCTCCCCATAGATGGGGAGGTAATACGAAGTACTACACTATTTTTTTCTTCTCCACTTGTGGGGAGCGATAGAGGATAGTCTTAGGTGAAGAATATTGAAATGCGTTTATTCTCACCTGGCCTCCCCATAGATGGGGAGGTAATACGAAGTACTACACTAATTTATTCTTCTCCCCACTTGTGGGGAGAAAGAGAGGGGATAGCTTTAGGTGAAGAATATTGAAACGTGTTCATCCCCTCCAACCTCCCCATAAATGGGGAGGTAATACAAATAATTATATTTATATGATGAAACATACAGACAGGCCTTTCTTTTACGGAGCAACAAAGGAAATTTTTGTTCGTGCAAAGGAACTGCGCAAAAACATGACTCAAGCTGAGTCTCTGTTATGGGAGAAGCTTAAAATGAATCGTTTAGGCAAGAGAGTATACAGGCAACATCCCATAGGGAAATTCATTGTCGACTTTTATTGCCATCGTGCATTGTTAGTTATCGAACTTGATGGAAGGATACACGACAGAAAAGAAATATCTGAAAGAGATGAAGGTAGAGAGTATGAATTGAAAAGATATGGATTGAACATTATTCGCTTTAGGAATGAAGAGGTTTTTAATAATATTGATATTGTGATAGAGAAAATAAAAGCTTGTATATCATCCCCTCCAACCTCCCCATAAGATGGGGAGGCAATACGAAGTGCCATACGAATTTATTCCTCTCCCCACTTGTGAGGAGAACGAGAGGGGATGGTTTAAGAGAATGTTGAAACGTGTTCATCTCCTCCAACCTCCCCATAAGATGGAGAGGCAATACGAAGTGCCATACGAATTTATTCCATCTCCCCACTTGTGGGGAGAAAGAGAGGGGATAGAAATAATTACCTTGTGACCCAATTTAGCCGAATGCAAATCCTCTTAATTTGTCTATTTATAGTTTCATTGATTGTTACTATTATGGTGCTTGGGCTTTCTACAATAGCTTCACTTTATCTTCCTGCAAGATCGTTTGGCTGGTATGTTAAAAAAATAGGAAAGTGGGGGATATGGCTTTGGATTGTCTTAATGACAGTAGTAATATGTGTGCAGACCTTTCAAAAAGGTTGGCATTGATTTATTTCCTCTGAAATATCCAGACGGGAGAGGCATTCCCGCTATATGCAGTGTAGTTTTCTGCTGCACTGAATTTTTTAAGTATAACTAAAGCTGAATCCTTAGCAAGGCTTAGGGTATCAATGCCTGCATCTTTACTATAATGTGAATCGTAAATAAAAACACTACCTGACGGCATATCCTTCTCAGGGTGTTTCGGATCTGAGAAATTAGCATCACTCCTAAGTGTATTGTCAAAATGGTCAACACCAAGACAAATTGTAATAAAGTTTGAATTGTAATATTTCTTCTTATCCTTATAGGGTGATTGCTTCAGCCAATTAATAGCATTTTTAATAACTATATCTGGCGTATCTAGTTTAAACGGGACATTATACCAAAGTGTATATGGTGAGTATAGTACAGCAGCTGCAAAACCAATACTTATTAAAACACTAAGCCACTTCAGTTTAAACAGTTCCGGTAACAGATTAATTAATTGTAATCCCCTTAGGGCAATAATAGCTGCAAGTGGTATAAGTGGAGACATATATCTTAATAAGCCAAGCGTTGGGAATATTCCATAGGCCCAAACAATAGTGTGACATATAAGTATAGAGGCAAATCCACCAAATATTAAAACAAGTTCTTCAGTAAAATAAGTATTGCTTTCCTGCCTGTTTTGTTTCTGCAAGTATCTGCCACCAGCAAGCCATAACAACCCGAGTATGATTAACACTAAGAAGGCAAGTCCGGTTATAAGATGATATTCTCCTATGTAGCTTAATAAATTACCTCTTACATTGCCATATGCTTGGGCATTTGCTGCAGAATAAGGGTTTTCAGTAATTAGCCACAAAAAATTCTTGCCACTGAAATATCCTATCAGGCTAAAAATAAGTGCCCCGAATGGAAGAAGAAGAATGGTCTTGTATTTTCTTTTCAGTAAGTAATAAAGAACAAAAACCGGAGCAACAAAAACATATTCAGCCCTTATGAATGGAAGAAATGAGAAAACTATTACACTCAAATAATATTGCTCATTCAGTGCTAACCAAATGCAAAGCAACAATACCATTGAAAACATGGGTTCGGTAAGGCCCGAATTAACAACAGAGAAATATATAGGTGCTGAAAATGTAAAGATTATGGCTAAGTAGGCGAAAGGTATCTTGAGTTTTTCTGCTATTAAGTAAGCCAAATAAGATGCCGTTAACCCGCACAGAATATTGAAAAAAGTTATTCCCTTTAATCCGAATTGAGAAAAGGGAGATGAAACTATTGTAAATAAGGGTTTTCCCCACATGTCAAGGAAAAGATATGGGTAGTGCCATGAGTAGCGAGAAATAAAATAATGCACCACTCCATCACCCGTGTCAAATGTACCGGTTGATAAGGTTAAAATAACACAGGAATATATAAGTAATCCCAGAAGTATTACATAAGCAATTAACCTTTGTTTAGGTATATTTTTGAAAAATGGATTCACCTATTCAATATTAATGAAGGCAAAGTTATGTGAAACTTTCAACAGCAACCGGTTATGCAATATTTTTCCATATTTTTGCTGGTAAGCACTTTTTGTAAAAGGTAGTTAAGCCACGGGTAGTATCTTATAATTAAGAAAACAAGCAAATGGTATTTGGAACCCAATTTAATTCAAATGATTTTCGTTTTTTGCTTCTCGGGGCGCTGTTTATAATAGCAAGCTTACTATTATTTAGAAGTGGAAAGACAGGATTAAGCCTGGTTTTCTTATCAATGGGTGCATTTGCAGTCAGGTTTTTTATGATTCGGCTCGACCCATTTTTAAATATATGGGACGAGCAGTTTCATGCACTTGTGGCTAAAAATATGATGGTACACCCATTTACCCCTATGTTGTATACAAAAGCTATACTTTATAAAAATCCTGATGATTGGATATGTGGGCATATATGGCTTCATAAAGAGCCCTTCTTTTTATGGGTAATAGCACTCTCGTATAAGGTGTTTGGTGTAAATGAAATTGCGTTGCGTTTACCTTCCGCCTTATTAACCACAGGTATGATTATTATGGTATACCGAATGGGTAAATTATTGATAAATAACAACACCGGGTATTATGCAGCCTTTTTATTTGCGCTTGCTAATTATCAGTTGGAAATGGTTACAGGCGGTATTAATTGCGACCATCACGATGTGTTTTTTATGGTGTTTGTGGCTGCTACATTTTGGTCGTGGATAGAATATAAACACTCCGGCAAGTTTTGTTGGGTTTTATGTATAGGCATTTTTTCAGGAATAGCTGTATTGATTAAATGGCTTACCGGGCTTCTAATATTTGGCTGTTGGGGAATAACAATATTGTTTGATAAAGAAAAAAGATTCCATATAAGAGCCTATAGAGATATCGTAATAAGTTTCCTGCTAGCTGTCATCATTTTTTTGCCGTGGGTAATTTATTCCTTTGTAAGATTTCCAGTTGAAGCTGCAACAGTGTATGCTTCTTATTCTGCACACTTTACTACAGTACTTGAAAACCACGCCGGAGATCATTACTATCACCTTGACCTTATTAGCCCGCAATATGGCTGGATAGTCCCTTTTGTAATTATACCTGCTTTATATTTACTATATAAAAAACTTAAAGAAAAAAAACAGGAACTAATACTTTTAACCAGTTGGCTTTTATTGGTGCATATATTTTATGCAATTACTAAAACTAAAATGCCGCTGTTTACTATTATTGTTTGCCCGGTAATATTTATTGCACTTGGCAGTCTTTTATCCGATTCAATAAACTTTATAGAAGCCAAAGTTATAAAGTTCGCTGGCGTAATTGTGATTGCTATGCTGCTGGCAATTGGTTATTTTAATTTGAATTTAACCGAGATAGAAGCAAGGAATACAGATATTAGTGATATGAAAGGTTGGCGTGATGGGCTTATGCAAAATAATGAAATCTATAAAAAACTCCCTTCTATATTGCATTCTAAGGATTATGTGATATTTAACTGTAAGCCATTCAGCTTTATTTCTGCTATGTATTACTCAGGCTTTATAGTCTATCCCGATATTCCTGATTCAGCAACTTACATAGATCTGAAAAAGCAAAATATACCAATGGCTATATTTAAAGGTGCCAATATCCCGTCATACATTACTAAAGATTCAGCAACTGTTAAGCTCAATTTTGATATATTCTAAGCAGAAGTATAGCTTAATTCCCTGTAACAAACTCCACCTGAATATCATCCACATAAAAGTCAGGTTTGCCATCTGACATGGGGTAAACGGCTACAGTGTTTTCAAGATCGCTTGCCAGATCGGTTACTTTAAAATCTTTACTTACAAAATGCCAGTTATTAGTTTCCATAGTATTGTAATTATAGCTATAAGAATCCCATAGCACAGTATTCCCTTCATGGTTACGTATCTCCATAACAAATTTGCCCTTAGCTCTAGGTTTTAAAAATACCCAGGCATTTACTTTAACAGTCTGTATTTTTTTATCTGATATGTCCTTAAATAGTAACCTGGTACCAAGTCCGTATGGATGTATAGTGTCTATTTTGTTTGAGTAAACCCCTGAATGGGCCTTTTCCTTACTAAGAGTTACTGTAGTCCATCCTTTAATAGACTCGCAATCATTGTAATATATTAATCCTCCTTGTTTAGGTTGTGAACAAGCTGCCAGCAGTATAAGACAAGTATATATGATTCTTTTCATGTATAAATTGAATTTTAAGATTAAATAATTAAGAAAGTGCTCCTTTCAGTAAGCCTTCAATCATGCCACAGCCTAACATCATTGGTTTTTCAGTAATTGTAATAGTAAATGTTTGGCCGTTTACGGCATAATTGCCGGCTACCATGCCAATAGGGGAGTTAACCTCAAAGTTCCCGACTGTTTCGTTACCATTTATGGTGCCACTCATTTGGGTTATTTTGCTTTTTGCTTTTTCAAGGTAGGTGCTTACCGCTCCTTGAAAGGGTATATTAATAGGATCGCATGCGCTCATGGTAATATATGTTTTTAGGGTTGCTAAGATAGAGGGATTTGGAATAGCTTGTCGTAAAAAGATAAAGATGCTGAAAGTACTTATACTGGGATGTGTTATTTAGTTCTTTAACCAAAGCCATGTCAAAATCGGTTTAGCCAATATTGTGATTTATAAATGGCAAGGTAAGTTTTGTTGAAAATGGTTGAAAGATTTTGGGTAAAATATTTGGAATTCAGGTGAATGTTTCTCACCTTTATATAATTAATCCTCCTGACTATGAAAAAATTTTTCTTTTTTGCAAGTGCATTGGTTTTAATTTCTTCGCTTTCGGCGCAGGAAATAATACGCAATGCCAATGGTTCTTATTACAGGCAATGTACCAGTTTTTCTGAGTCAAGGCCTTTGCGTGACCTGGCTAAGGAATTCCCTGCCCCTAAGCCCGATGGAAGCACCCGTTTAACCGGTGATAATGAATCACATGAGAGGATGGCTGCAAAAAGGCAGTATGACCCTAATGCTGAACCGGTTGTTGATCCGATTATACAAAACACATATGGACCAATGACTGCACCCGCACCTATTGAAAACTTCGACGGGCAGCAAAGCTCACAAGGCTATTTGCCATTAGATGATAATGGTATGGTTGGCCCTAATGATTTTGTTCAAACTGTTAATTCGGATTACCAGGTATTCAGTAAAACCGGTTCTGCCCTAACCACATCGGCACTTCTTTCGGCGTTATTTCCAGGCTCAGGCGACCAGGGCGACCCGGTAACCATATACGATAAGTTTGCTGACCGCTGGATAATTGAAGAGTTTGACGGAAGCTGCTATTGCACTATGATGTTTGCCGTTTCAAAAACAAGCGACCCAACAGGAGCATATTATATTTATAAGTTTACTCCTGATGCAAGTGATTTTGCTGATTATCCTAAATATACTGTTTGGGCAGATGGTTATTACCAAACCTGCAATTGCCAGAATGATAAGGTAGTAGTGTACGAAAGAGCAAAGATGTTAGTTGGTGACCCAACTGCAGGCTTTATTTCAATACCATGGACCAACCCTAATACAGGAGGAGGTTTTTATTGTCCTATGACATTGAATGCCGACGGTGCATTACCTCCTTATGGTTCACCTAACTTCTTGTTCTACTATACCAGTGCAAGTTGGGGCAGCCCTTGGAAGGACCAGATTGTAATTGATAAAATAACTGCTAACTGGACTGCGAAAACAGGTAGCTGGGCAGCATACCAAACACTTAACACCACAGCCGTTAATGATGTATTTAATGCATCAATTGACCAGAAAGGTGCTACAGGCAGCTTAGATCCCTTAGACGGTTTCTTCTCATACCGTATCCCATACATGAGGTGGGGTACATATAATTCTGCTGTTATGGTTAGTACTGTTAATACCAGCACTACCAAATCTGTAGCGGGCTTAAGGTGGTATGAATTGCGCCAGGATACAACAACCAAACAATGGAGTATCTACCAATCATCAACCTATGCTCCTGCTGATGGATTGAGCCGTTGGAATGCATCTATTGCCATGAATAATAATGGAGATATAGCAATGGGTTTTACTGCTTCAAGTTCAACAGCTTATACCAGTGTACGTTATACAGGAAGGAAGTCCTGTGATGCATTGAACACAATGACCGTTGCAGAACAGACTGCGGTAACAAGTACTTCATCTGATCTTTCAGGTTCAGGCCGCTGGGGTGATTATTCAAATACATCAGTTGATCCAACAGATGGTGTTACCTTTTGGTCAACCAATATGTATGTTAAGTCAGGTACACAAAGCACAAGAATAGTTTCTTACCAAGTGCCTACCTGTGTATCTACCGGTATAGATAATGTTACCGAGAATCAGGCTACACTGAAAGCATACCAAAGTGGTTCACAATTAAACATTGTAGGTACTATGCTTCCTTCAGATGACAGGGTAAGTATTGATATATATGATATTGACGGAAAGCACATTGCTGGCCACAGCATGGTTCCATTATCAAATACCATTGAAACAAGTATTGAAGTATCATCACTGGCAAAAGGAATGTACTTTGTACGTTTAGGTAACGACAGCTACCAGAGAGTTGTTAAGGTTGTTATTCAGTAAGAATAATAATTGAGATTTAGGTAAAAAGCCTTCCCGTTTCGGGAGGGCTTTTTGCTTTATATGGCCTTATTTCAGGAAGCATATGTACTTATAAATTAACCTAATCATAAGGTAATTAACATTGCTTTGTGGATAAAAATGTTATATTTGATTTCAAATATTCGGTTTATGTCAATTCATAAGAGATGGTCCAGTTACACAAAGAAGAATGCATCTACAGAACCTGAATCATACGGAGTCTATGAAATAGGCGATGTAGATACAGGTGCCATCCTATATATTGGTGAAGGTAAAATACGTACAGGCTTGCTGGCTCACACGCCAGATGGTGGCCGCAAGAAACACGTTTCTGTATTTGGTTCATCTATTGTAGGTATGTATGGTTACAGGTATGAAGTAACCACTACCCGCGAAAAAGCTAAGCAACGCCAGGCTAAGTTCCTGCGTGATTTTAAGAAGACCTTTGGCTGCCTGCCACGCTTTAATCAAAAGCAAAGTAAGGTAAAGCCTACCCACGTTGAGTTTTAATGGAACAGCGCCTTACTATTATTACTCTTGGGGTTAACGACCTTAAAGTTGCTTCAGATTTTTATGAAAAGAAACTGGGCTGGAAGCGTTCTAAAGCCAGCATGGGCGACATCGTATTTTTCCAGTTGAATGGTATTCAGCTTGCCCTTTATCCCCGCCATGAATTAGCTAAGGATGCCACTGTTCCCGTAAAAGGCAGCGGATTTAAAGGCATTACTATTGCTCATAATGTACGAAGCGAAAAGGAAGTAGATAAACTTATTGCTACCCTGAAAAGGAAGGGAGTGAAAATTGTAAAGCCACCACAAAAGGTGTTTTGGGGCGGGTATAGCAGCTATATAGCCGATCCTGACGGAAACCTGTGGGAAATAGCTTACAATCCTTATCTCAAATTGGATAAGAAAGGTAACATAGATTAATTTTAGAATTCAGATATAAGATTTCTGATTTAGTACTTCTGCTAAGTTGTTTCTCTTTACTAAATACTCACTACCCAATACTATTTATATTTCTTGATCTCTTCCTGCAAAGCAGTATATACCTTTTTGTTCACAGGAACTATAGGCAGCCTTAGGTTATTTTGGCAAATGCCCATTATTTCAAGTGCTGCTTTAATGCCGCCCGGGTTACCATCAGCAAATAAAAGGTTAGTAATATCGGTAAGCTTATAATGCAGTTTGCGGGCTTCTTCAAAATTACCTTTTAGTGCCTGCCTTGTCATTTCTGAGAAATCTTTTGGGAAAGCATTCGCAACAACCGATATAACTCCATCGCCACCACTGGCAATCATTGGCAGTGTAATCAGGTCATCGCCCGATATTACAAGGAAGTCTTTAGGCCTGCGCTTAATAATATCCATTACTTGCGTAAAATTACCCGATGCTTCCTTTGTTCCAATAATATTGTCGAAATCATTAGCCAGCCTTAAAGTTGTTTCGGCGCTAATATTTGACGCGGTACGGCTAGGCACATTGTATAATATTACAGGCAGGGGAGAAGCATCGGCAATTGCCTTGTAATGCTGGTATATACCTTCCTGGCTTGGCTTGTTGTAATATGGCGATACTGATAAAATAGCAGCAATGCGATCCAGATCACTCTTTTCAATAGTATGAATTATTTCAGATGTGTTATTACCGCCAATGCCTAATACAACTGGCAAGCGGCCGTCAACAGTGTCTAAAATATGCTCGGTAATAGCTGCTTTTTCTTCTTTACTTAACACAACCGATTCACCTGTGGTGCCAAGTGCTACAATATATTCAATCTTACCTTTTATCAGGTGTTCAATAAGTTTTTCGAGCGACTTGAAGTCTACACTTCCGTCTTTTCTGAATGGAGTAGCTATTGCTACACCTGTACCTTTAAAATCATGCTTTTTAGCCATTATGCAAGAGGGTTGATAAAGAATGGGCTACGAAGATATAAAAATTACTATTTTTAAAATCTTAAATGTTAGCCATATCTTTTATGTTGCATCTCTTTGTACATGGCACCTTTTTAGCGATAAGCCAATCTATTACAGAGTATTCTGAAATAGCGGAGGATCTGCTCCGTGGAGTATGGCTTGGCCTTGGCCTTGCTATTCTTTTTATCGGGCCATCTTTCTTTGCACTTATACAGTGCAGCATAAAAAATGGATTTCGCTCCGCAGTTATAATGGCTGTCGGCATTTCTATGAGTGATGTTATACTGGTTGCTTTAGTATACCTTGGCGTTTCACAATTGCTCGATAATCCTCGTAATGTGTTTTATATGAGGGTAGTGGCTTGTGCTATTTTATTTGGCTTTGGAATTTTCACACTGTTCCAGAAACATGAAGATGAGAAAGATGCAAAGAAAGGGCTTGAAGCAGTTCCAACAGGGCAATACCCGGTTATGTTTGTAAAAGGATTCTTTCTTAACCTGTTTAACCCTTCGGTGCTATTTGCATGGATAACTATAGTTGCGGCAACGCGTTCTAAATATTCTTCCAATAAAGAAGCCTTGGCATTTTTTATTGGTGCCTTGGGTACAGTACTTGCAACCGATATTTTAAAATCACTAGCTGCCAATAGAGTTAAGAAACTGCTTACCCACAAGCTAATGAAGGGCATACATTACCTCATGGGCATTGCTCTAATAATTTGTGGTATAGTGCTATTGGTTGAACTGCTACATGGCAGTGCCCTTAAAGCAGCTTAGTGCTTTCCTGCCTTTTGCAAACTATCTTTATACTGTGCATTCAAGCCTGAAATTACCTGGCTGGTAATGTTGTAATAGTTGTTGGCGTATAATACCGAACTACCCATACCTGCGTATGCCAATACGTAATCGAAGTTTAGTTTTTTATTAACGTCTACTATATAGTTTTGAATCTTCGCCTGTAACTTCAAATTCTTATCCTGAACTTCTTTTACCATATCGTCTTGCCTGTGTTGTAACTCATCAATCACGGCTTTCTTGGCTTCCATATCTTTCTGTGCTTTTTCAGCATCTAACTGCGATATGTTGTTGGCTTGCACCTTTTGCTGGTAAGCTACATACTCGTCTTGCAATACTTTTGCTTTACTCTCGTATTCGCTTTGCAGCGCCATTTGGCGGGCAGTTATTTCCTTTTTAAAGTCTGTCATTAGCTGGTATTCCGAATTGATGCTGTCGGCATTCACAAAAGCTATTCGTATAGCCTTTTCGCTTCCTTTGTGAGTAGTTATGTTAGCTGTAGTATCAGCGTGTGAAGTGGAGGCATCTCCACCCGAAATAGTTTTTTTCAGGGAAAAGTACATGGCAAATAATATGCATACAAGTACCAGAAGCACTACATTAAAAACAATTGACAAGTTTTTCATATTGATGTTATTTTATTTTTTTTCGGGTTCGGAAAATGGTATATTAACGTGATAGTCGGTTTCAATAGTATCCTTACCGGCTTTTGAAGGTATCCAGCGTGGCATTTTCTTTACAACACGCACAGCTTCTTTGTCGCAGCCATAGCCAAGGGGTTTGTATACATGAATATTGGTAAGGCGGCCATCTTTTTTTACTATAAAATCTACTTCTACAGTACCTGTTATATTATGCTTTTTTGCAGAATCAGGATAACGGGTGTGCTTCTTAATGAATGCTGCCAACGAATCCTTTCCACCCGGAAATGCAGGCACCAATGGCAAAGGAGGAAGGTTTCGGTGAACAAAATGGTTCTTGCCAAGGCCTGTATCTGCTTGTGAATAGCATTTACCTGCAAATAAACAGAGTATTGCTATTACTAGATAACGGTTATGTGCTTTGGTGAACATAGGTCGGCAAAAGTAATGAAACTATTCTCAGGATATAAAACTAGTGTACAATTATGAAAACAGAATGAGCAGCAACTTATTGCTTTGCTATTTTAAGAGTAAGCACATTACCTGCATTATTGGTAGCCTGAATAAGGTATAGGCCATTGCGCAACATAGATACATTTACAAATGATATAGGTTCACCATTGGCATCATCCATTGAATCGGTAACCTTTACACCCTGGCTATTGGTAACCTTCACATTTTGAATATCGCCCTGCATATAAACCAAGTGCCCCATAAGGCTTGGGTATGCTTTAATAATATTGGCAGAAATTACGTTTATGGTTATTGGGCTAAATGTTTTTTGGTTGCCCTGGTTGTCTTCCTGAACCAGTTTATAGTAAATAGTACCCTGTGGCGGATACATATCACTAAAAGAGTAGTGGCTGGTTTTCTCGCTGTTACCTGCCGCTAATAGGGTATCAATTGTCTTCCAGTCGTTGCCATTGTTGCTGCGCATTATAATAAAGAACCTGCTTGCCGTTTCGCATGATGTGGCCCAGTTAAGGCTGGCTATATTGGTTTCGTTATCGTAATCACCATTAAATGAAATAAGTTTTACCGGGAAATTTTTGCAGGCAAATTGGTTAGCCGGTATGGCATTTGGCCCTGAATTAATGTAGGTGCAAAGTATATTATAGTTAGTGGTACTAATGCTATATGAATAGACTCCCGACACACCATAGGCTGATGCACCACCCGCATTTTCTACTGCATAAGGAATAGTGTTCTTCTTCGAAAAGGCGCTGTCCTTTTTTGAGGAGTGCCCGCCAATCTGTGCCATACAAAGGGTAGGGGCAATTAATAAAGAAATAAAAAGCCTAAGGCTATTCTTCATATACATGAATACGAAGGTAGTAAAAAATAGAAAGAGGGATAGCCTATTGTTTTACAAACTTCCTGACAAAAGTCTGGTTGCCTATAACAGCCTTTAGAATGTAAACACCACCTGCAAACTTGCTTGCGTCAATAGTAAATGTATTATTGCCTTTCTCCATTGTGGTAGAATAAGCAGCCATTTCCTGTCCGGCTATATCATAGATCTTTACATCCATTTGTGCAGTAGCCGGAACATAATAGCTAAGCATAAGGCTTGAACTAGTAACAGGGTTAGGGAACAAGGTCAGTACTTCTGATGATGTAACATTTACCGGAACAACATCTGAATAGCTAAAGGTTCCATCGTAATCAGTTTGCTTCAGCCTGTAGTAATCAATTCCCGGAATGGGGTTGGGGTCAATAGCTGCGTAATTAAGTGTTTGGTTACTGTTACCTGCACCAGGAACGGTTGTTATATCATCATAGGTAACACCATCAATAGATCTTTGTACAGTGAATAATTTATTATTGATCTCACTTGCTGTGATCCAGTTTACATTTACTATGTTTTCAGTATTACCATAAACTGCATTAAAAGAAAGTAGTTTTATAGGCAGCGGAGACGTGGTGGTATTGCTTGTACCAATGTACCATTTAGCATTAAGCTGAAGCAAACTCAATCCGGTACGCTCCACCTCAATATCGGTTGCGCCATATAATTGAGATGGGGCAGCATACGTTCCGGCTGTACTGGTTGCATATGATGCATTTACATCGCCTGTAATGAAGGTTACAAAGCCAAATCCACCAAACATAATGTCAGCATCATTAGCTACAGTTAATGCAAGGGTTGTAGGGGTAACCTGCCAGTCGGCAATTGAAACGCCTTGTACAGTAGTTCCGCCTGCCCATGTTGCATCTACATATGTTGGAGAAAGAGGTGTGTTCCAGTTCGCATTAGAGTTTTGGAAGAGAGCAATGGAACCTGCAGTTTTAACTGTTGTTGCAGGGGCTGCGAACCAGAAAGGCTGGAAATAGTCTAGGGCAGGAGAAGAGCCAATAGGAAAGAAACCAGCGGTTGCAACTGATGCACCTGTTGGTAAAAGAATACTAGCTCCGGCTGCAAACCAGCGGGTAAAAGTGCCTCCATATATCCATCCGGCTAAAATACCGGGTGCAGGGTAAGCAATAGTTCCCGGAGCAGCAGCATTACCAAGTATCATTGTGGAAGTATTCAGATTTATTAAGCCAGTATTCCCAGAATTAAATGTAAGTGTACCTGTAATGATAAACGAAGGGGATAAATTGAATTGTAAAATATTGGTGCCTGCGGCAGTCATATTCATGGTAAGATCATTAATAGCAGGTACAACAGCCGAACCACCTGTAGCAAACACCTGTGTTCCACTGCCGTTAATGGTTATTCCTCCATTATTGCTTCCGAATGACATTTGTGAAGAGCTTGTACCGTTTACTGTAATGTTACCTGCAAAAGTGCTGGTATTGGTACGGGCTGCAAATATAAGGCCGGTACTGTTCTGGGTAAAAGTGGCATTTGCTGCAAAAATGTCTCCGGCAGTGGTGCCTGTTAGTAAATTGGTACTGCCTGAGTTTATAATTGTTGCAGCGGCATTAAAAGTATTGCCTCCGTTGGTAGTGCTATTTGTAGTAGTTGAGGTATGCTGCAAAGAGGTTACACCATTAAATGTATTATTCTGAAAAAGTATATCGCCAACAGTTGCAGTTAATGTACTATTGAATACATTACTTATAATGTAACCAAAGGCGCCCGGTTTATTTACGGTAAATGTAGTAGCGCCATTAAATGTACCGTTAACTATATACCCTGCAGTATCGGCAGTAAAATTACAAGTAGCGTTAAAGGTATTAGGCTGAGCTGTGGATGCAGAGCCTGTACCACCAATCAAAAGCTTACCATCACTACCAACGGTATTAATTGTTTGAGTTAAAGTAATACCATTTTGGGTTACATTCTCTAAGTATGTATTAGTATGCCCCTGTATAGTACCTGAACCAGTGAATTGTCCTGTTGCACTTAACGTAACAGTACTATACTGGCTGTTTCCAAAATAGTAATATCCGGTTGAAGTGGCCGTAGAATTCAATGTGATAGTACTATTGAATGTTACTTTGCTTAAATTACCCAAGCCTGCATCGGCAAAAACCACATTACCTGTAAGACTTATATTACAAACAACAGGACCATTAAAAGTAATATTTGCACTTCCGGTACCATTACTTCTGCCAATATAAACACCGCCTGGGGTAGTAGATGTTATGGTAGTTGTACCATTAAAGGTTTCTGTATTGTTTGCACCAAAAATAAAATTGTCGTTCCCTGTAAGGTTAGCGCCTGCATTAACTGTAGCATTATAGAATGTATCAGGTAACGTTGTGCTTACGCCGAACTTCCATAAGCCGGTTGTTGAGTTGGCGGTGAATGTAACAGGTCCGTGAAACCCATTTCCACCAGTAAATGTATTGCTGAATGCTCCTGTTTTTGTAAATGAAGCCGTTCCATATTGTGTGAAATTCTCAAATTCTATTTCACCTGATGTTACCGATATAGTTATGCCTATAGTCTGATTACCTATCCATGTTCCATACAACTTAGTGAATAATATGCTATTGGGATCTGTTACTGTAAAATGCGCTCCTGCACTACTGCTTATGATGTTACCACCCGTATAAGAATCGGTAGTATTTGTGGTTTGGGCAGTAGTAATTGCAAAGGAATTTCCCTTCAGGTCAAGGTTACCTGCAGTATAAGTTATCTGATCGCTTACGTTCAGGTTTGCTGTAGTAGTAATGCCGGGGTATGTAGCAGAAGTATTGTTCACAACAAGGTCATAAAATCTTAATCCGGCCGCCTCGGTAGAGGATAGTGCCTGAACACCTGATGAGCCATTTAATGTCACCGTACCTGTTCCCGGGCTAAATATCCCATTATCGGTAAAGTTTCCATCGGCATTAATATTGAACGAGCTTCCTGAAAAAGTCACTACACCAGTTCCGTCCTGTATTAGCAAATTACCGTTGACTGTAACATTAGAGGATAATGTGTTTGTAGTAGATGCAGTACCGCCTGTTATGGTAAGGTTTGCATAGTTTGGCGTACCCGATATGGTTTGGTTGGTATTAGCCTGGTAAACAACTGTGCTTCCTGCTGTTAAGTTTATATTGCCCGCAACATACCCTGTTGGAAAATTAACAGCTGTAGCTACCGTTTTTGAACCTAACAATAATGTAGTGGATGCTGCCATATTCATTGTTCCGGCTGTTCCGGTTATTTGATTAGCCTGGCATGCAAATACACCTGTACTTATTGTAAAACTACTTGAAAGCGCAATAGGAGAACTTAAGAATATAGTATCGGTAACTGCAGCAGGGTTAGATGTTAATTTGGCAAGCGAGTAGGTCCCCGGGCCTGATATATATTGATTTTGCGGAGTACCTGTAGTATTCATGATCAATGTGCCTGTTCCAGCACCTGCGGTAGTTCCACAGGTAACTATATTATTGTAAACCGAAAGTGTGTTCCCTCCTGAAATTGTTAGCGTAGCGCCAGACTGTACCCATATAAAACCCACTTGTGGATTCACATTGACTGAAGGCTGGTTGCTTGCGCTATTTGCTATAATAACATTAGCACCTGAGGCAGGTACGCTTCCGCTACTCCAGTTAGTACCTACACTCCAGTTCGCATTGGTAGTACCTATCCAGGTAGCCGGTTCAGTTGAAATTACACAGAATGTAGATGGGCTGCTTTGGTTATTATAGTCGGTTGTTATCCATCCTGCTGTGCGTTGTGTTTTTGAAATGTGAATTTCATCAATATTGCCTGTTAAAGCCTCTGTCCTCTGTCCAGCGTTTCCGTCATTTCCTGCGTCGGCCGATGTATACAAAGTATTTAAACTCGTATAAGAGCCGGTTGCCTTTTGTACTCCGTTTATATATGCAATATAAGTACCATTACCACCACTTCCGGTCCAAGACAATACAATGTGGTACCATGTATTTTTGCTTAAAGTGGCAATATTTGTTAATGCGTGGTTGTTACCCATACCTAATGTTAGTGTTCCGGCAGCATCACTGGTATATAATTGAATTCTGTCGGTATACGTAGCGTTTTGAGTGGAAGAATGGCCAAAGAAGTAAGTAGAGGCAACATAGGTGTTTATATACCCCCACAGCTCAATAGTTCCGTTGCTGGCTGAAGCGTTGGTTAAGCCCAGTTGAACATAGTTTGTGGTTGTGCCATTGTAACCCGCGGCACTGGCAATTTCACCTGCGGCAACACTGGTAACTCCATTAGGAGTGCCATTATTTGCATTCGATGTTCCGTCAGTATAAATACTATTATCTAAATGCCAAACACCTATAGTATTTCCATCCCAGGTAGAAGTGGTAGATTGATTGGTTGAAATTGCAGAGTTGTCGTAATACATATAAATATACGTATCAACAGAATGGGAAAGCAGTGGTATATTAACATATGCTTCATATTCACCTGTTCCGGAAACATAATTCTCTAATTGAAAGTTTAATGGAGTTACACCATCGGCCGCTGTAAATACTACATCATAACCACTGGCATTTTGTACGTGTCCAGCAGGAGTCAACTTAAATAATGATTCATCACCAAGGCCCACTGTACTAACAAGTACGGGGAAGTTTGTAAGATCGGCCCCACCTGAAACTTTGGTGTGGTCAATTTTAATTAAACGGCAATACTTGAACCCGCAAGGTATTTGTGAAAAAGCAAGGGTGCCGGTAAAAATTAATAGTAATGTAGTAAATAGCTTTGCGGTATAACGTGTAGTTTTTACTCCCATATATTTATTATTAGTTTCACTTAAGAAATAACCTCCCCCAGAAATTTGATGTAGAATCTCCTTAAATGTATCGCAATATACGGATAATCAGCATAAAGGTTTCAATAATTGATTTGTTTTATTGATAACAAATTGTTAATTGCCTTTATTGTCTACTAAATCATATGGGCAACAGCCTGTTTAGACATATATGATTTTTATCAGTAAGAAACAGAAGTGATCTATTTATTCAACTATTACCCGTATGGAAGTATTGCTGCTGCCGGTTTGCAACTGAAGGTAAAAGACAAATTGCTATACATTTATCTCTATACAAGTTTAATATGTAGAGGAATAAAGTCCGCTATGCAGCTTAATCGAGTGATTGAGCAGGCTGAGAAGAAGCAGTAAGAATTTGCTTGTATTCAGCAGGAGAAAGGTCGTTGTAGAAATAATCTACCGGGTTAACCTTTACACCATTCTTAATTACTTCATAGTGAACGTGGTCACCGGTACATTGTCCTGTGCAACCAACATAACCAATAACTTGTCCGCGTTTTACATGCTCGCCTGGTGTAACTGCCATACGGCTCATGTGGCCATAGAGTGATTCGTATCCAAAGCCATGGTTAATTACCACGTGGTTACCATACCCTTGTTCTGAGTCATCGGCTTTTTCTACCACACCATCGCCGGTAGCGTAAATTGGAGTGCCTTCGGCAGCAGCAAAATCAATGCCGGTATGGAAGCGTTCTGTTTTAAATATAGGGTGTATCCTCCAGCCAAAACCGGATATGATACATTTTAATGACTTATTATCGATAGGCTGAATAGCAGGTATACAAGCTAACATTGAAGTCTTATTATGTGCCAGTTTTTCAACCTCGTCGTATGATTTGCTCTGTACATATATTTCCCTTATCAATTGGTCCATCTTTTTAGTGGTACCGGTCATCAGGTCCGAATTGCTAAAATTTTGAAGATCTTTATAACGGTCAGCTCCACCAAAGCCTGCTTGTCTAACGCTTTCAGGTATAGGTTCTGCATTAAACACTGCACGGTAAATATTATTGTCGCGAGATTCCATGTTCTTAATAACCTCACTCACTTGCCCCATACGGTTATTCAACAGGTCGTACTGTAATTGCATTTGGGCTATTTCACGCTTTAATTGCTTCTCTTTAGGGGAGTCTATCAGGGCAAAACCAAGGGTTAAAACCACCGAAGAGAAGAAAAGGCTGGTAAGAACGTATGACAATACCTTTTTAAGCTTATCGCGAAAGCGGTGATGCACCTTCTCGTAAGTAAGCGTTTTGGTATTAAATATGTACTTAATATTCGACAAGCCTGTACAAAATTTGATTTTCTTTCCTAAAGCCTAAAAAATGAATCGTGCAAATGTATAAAACTTATGTCAAAATAAAAAATCGGGAAGGCACGAATATATCTGCCTGATTTATAGTTGAAAAACTTGCAGTTGATTTTAGGTTCGTACGATTAATTAACTATATTGTCTGCATGAAATCCACCGAAATCAAGACCAAAACATGTTTAGTGAGTAAGGATGACTTTGGCATTATCCACAAAACTGTAAGGCCCAATAGCCACCTTTCTGCTGAAGATATAAGAGAATCGGACGAGATAGGCTTTAAGCTTTCCGATGGCAAAAAGGCGCTTATATTATATGATGCACGCCCGGCATTTACCCTTACTAACGATGCTATGGAATACCTGCATAAGCATTTATTAAGCAAAAGGCGTATTGCATCGGCTATAGTTTCTGACCAGCCAGGTATAAAAGTGTTGGGTGACTATTTTAAATACAGGCAGCAAGGCAAGGCACAAGTAAAGGTATTTAGCACCATGCGCGAAGCCCTGGAATGGTTGCTTTCTTTCAAATATAAAAAGGCGGCTGAATTGCTTAAGGGGAAAGAATTAGAGAAGCAAAAGCCTAAAGAAAAAACGTTAAAAAAGGTAAAAGGAGATAAAGCTCCGGCAGAAGGTGTACTTACTACGTGCATTGCCAGGGTAGATGTTCATGAGAACAATATTGCCTTTAAACGTGTGCTTCCTAATACACATATTGACTTGTCTTCCTTAAAACAATCGGTAAAAGACACTATTGAATTTCTTGGCCCTGAAAAAAGGAAAATGGTATATGACCTTCGCCCACATTTCACGATTACTGATGATGCCCTGAACTTTGTGATAGATGAAGTTATGGGTAAGCATGGCATTGCTACTGCCGTTATAGCCAAAACTATTGGCGTATACCTTATGGCTGATTACGCTGTTAAGATTAAAAAGATTAAAACTCCCCTTAAGGTATTTACCGACGAGGAAGCTGCACTGAAGTGGCTGGCTAAGCATAAAAATTAGGAAGCTAAACAATTGCCTGATATGTACTTTCTGAGTATTTATTACTTTTGAAAGCATATTGACAGTTTATGAATTCAGCAGAGATACGTAAGAAATTTTTAGATTTTTTTGAGTCGAAACAGCATTTGATAGTGCCTTCGGCGCCTATAGTAGTTAAGGACGACCCCACCCTTATGTTCACTAATGCGGGTATGAACCAGTTTAAAGATGCCTTTTTGGGGCACGGTAAACCAAAGGCTCCGCGTATTGCAGATACCCAAAAGTGTTTGCGTGTTTCGGGTAAGCATAACGACCTGGAAGAAGTGGGTGTGGATACATACCACCATACCATGTTCGAGATGTTGGGTAACTGGTCGTTTGGCGATTATTTTAAAAAGGATGCCATTGCATGGGCATGGGAATTGCTTACAGAGGTATATAAGATTGAAAAGGACAGATTATACGTTACTGTATTTGAAGGCGATAAGAAAGAGAACCTTGCATTTGATGAGGATGCTAAAAAGTTCTGGTTGAATTATATTAGCGAAGACAGGATTATTAACGGCAATAAGAAAGACAACTTTTGGGAAATGGGCGATACAGGCCCATGTGGCCCATGTTCTGAAGTGCATGTAGATTTACGCAGTGACGAAGACCGTAAGAAGATAAATGGCAAGACATTGGTAAATACCAGCCATCCGCAAGTGATTGAAATTTGGAACCTGGTGTTTATGGAATTCAACCGCAAGGCTGATGGCTCATTGAAAAAACTACCTGCACAGCATGTTGACACTGGTATGGGCTTTGAGCGTTTGAGCATGGTATTGCAAGGCAAAAAATCGAGCTACGATACCGATGTGTTTCAACCATTGATAAAGGAGATTGAAAAAGTATCGGGTAAGAAATATGTATCGGATGATAATAGCCTTAAGCAAGAGCAATTGAATATTGCTATGCGTGTTATTGCAGATCATATTCGTGCTATATCATTCACTATTGCTGATGGACAAATACCATCAAACACCGGAGCAGGGTATGTTATACGCCGCATATTACGCAGGGCGGTACGTTATGGCTATCAGTCATTAGATCTGAAAGAACCATTCCTTTATAACCTGGTTGATACTCTTGTAAAGCAAATGGGTGGCCAGTTTCCTGAAATTGTAAAACAAGAGAAGCTTGTTAAGAAAGTAATATTGGAAGAAGAGCAAGCCTTTATGCGTACACTGGAACAAGGGCTCAAGCGTATTGAAGCACTCTGCCTTGAAACACAAAAAAGCAAAAAGAAAGAACTTGCAGGTGAGCAGGCCTTTGAATTGTACGATACCTATGGATTCCCTGTCGACCTTACTGCGCTTATTGCGAAGGGATATGATATGAATATTGACGAAAAGGGATTTAGTGCTGCTCTTGAAAAGCAAAAAGATCGTTCTCGTAAAGCAACTACAGTGGACAAAGAAGATTGGATTGCAGTGAACGATACAAAAGATGCTGTATTTACAGGCTATACTCACATTGAAGAACCGGTTGCTAAGATTGTCCGTTACCGTAAAATAAAAGCGAAAGGAAAAGACCTTTACCAGGTTGTGTTAGATAAAACCCCTTTCTATGCTGAAAGCGGAGGACAGGTGGGCGATACCGGTTTTTTTGAACTGGGTGGAAAACGCATTAAAGTTATAGATACCCAGAAAGAGAATAACCTGAACGTGCATTTTACTGAAACACTTCCGGAAGATTTAAAAGGAAGTATTAAAGCTATTGTTGACCCTGACAGAAGAATACTCACAGCCGATAATCATTCTGCAACACACTTGTTACATGCAGCCTTGCGTAAGATATTAGGCGGACATGTGGAACAGCGTGGTTCATTGGTTAGTCCTGATCATTTACGTTTTGACTTTTCTCACTTCTCAAAAATTACCGATGAGGAATTAAGAGATATAGAATCATTAGTGAACCAAAAGATACGTGAGAACATTGCATGCGAAACACAGGTTATGGCTATTGAAGATGCTAAAAAACTTGGCGCTATGGCATTGTTCGGAGAAAAATATGGTGATAGTGTTCGTGTGGTTACAATAGATAAGAACTATTCTATTGAGTTATGTGGTGGCACGCACGTAAAGGCAACCGGACAAATAGGCTTCTTTAAAATACTATCTGAAAGCGCTGTGTCGGCTGGTATAAGGCGTATAGAGGCAGTAACAGCCCTGGGTGCGCAAGACTACATCAACGCCCAAATTGAAACATTACGACAAGCTTCGGAAGCATTAAAGAACCCGAAGAATGTAGTTAAGGGAATACAAGACTTACAATTGCAGGCTGCTGAATTAACCAAGCAAGTTGAAAAGCTTTCACGCGAACAAGGCAAACAGTTGAAGATTGAGTTACTGACAAAGAAACAAGAGATTGGTAAGACTTCATTCATCGGACAAAAGGTAGATATACTCTCTGCTGATGTGGCGAAAGATATCTGCTTCCAATTAAAGAGTGAAGTTCAAAATCTGTTCCTTGTATTAGGGGCAGAGATAAACGGAAAAGCCAATTTGTTCCTTGCTATGTCTGATAATCTTACCAAAGAAAAGAACTGGAATGCTTCTACGTTGATACGTGAATTCAGTAAAGAGATACAAGGTGGAGGAGGAGGACAGGCATTTTATGCTACGGCTGGAGGAACTAATATACAAGGTATACCAAATGCTTTAGCCAAGGCAAAAATCTGGGTGGAGCAAAATCAGTGAAGAATTAAGAGTTAATGATTTCATGCTTTAGTGCGGAAAAAATAAGATAGAATAGAATCAGGGCTAAAGCCCACAATATAATTTGCATATATATTCCCTGCCATAAATGACAGGGTTAAAAAACGAAATAACCCCGTGCTTTAGCTCGGGGGATTAGAATCTGAAAACGAATACCGGGCTTTAGCCCTGATGAAGATGTCTTACGTTAGAAATTGGATACACGCAGTTTGGGGAACGAAAAGCAGGCAGCCCTATCTTACCCGAGAAGTCAGAAGTACATTATTTTCTCATATTAAAGAAAATGCAAAGGGAAAAGATATTCATATAGATTGTATAAATGGGTACTTGGATCATGTTTATTATTTAATAGCATTAAATGCTGATAGATCCATTGCTGAAACTATGCAATTGATAAAGGGTGAATCTTCAAGATGGGCAAACAAGAATAAAGTCCTTAGTGGAAGCTTAGAATGGGCCGATGATTATTTTGCTGTTTCTGTTAGTGAATCGCAACTTGATAAAGTGAGAGCCTATATAATCAATCAGGAAGAACATCATAGAAAAGTTACTTTTGCAGAAGAGTATGAAGCGTTTATAAGAAAATACAAATTTGATAATCAGGGCTAAAGCCCAATAGTTATTTATACGATATGTCCCTGCCATAAATGACAGGGTTAAAAAACAAAAAAACAATTGCCTCTCATGAAGTATAATTCAATTTTGCGCAATGCACTTGTACTGTTACCACTGGTATTCCTGTATAGTTGCGCAATGCACGTAAAATCCACTTATGTGCTTAATCCTGATATGTCAGGCAAGTGCATAGTGGAAGAAAAAGTAGGGCTTGATGTGGCGGAAATAACCGGCAGTATTGGAAATGCCGATCCCAAAAAACTTTATTCGGGCATGGATAGTTATTTTACCGATACCAGTAAAAAAAGCTCACATGATATTTTGATGGGTTTTGCCAGTAAAATGCTTTCTTCAAAAGGAATTGAAACATGGAACAATGTGCAATTTGGCATGATAGGAAAAGACACCGTATATTTTAAAGGTACCGCTTATTTTAAGGACATCACAGCTATCAGCCTTTCTGCCTTTGATACAATTATGGAAGTGACAAAAAATGCAGATGGAGAAACCATTATTCGGTTAAAGCAAAAGACTGCTACCAGGCAAGAAGATTCTGCAAAGCTGGCATCCATGTCTGAAGCAAGCAAGTATACACCAACCGGTGGCCTTTGGTCTGCCATGATGCACTATTATATGGCTGCATTCCTTAGGGGGCTTGACGTAGAACTAAGCTACCAGGTCCCTGGCAAGATAACTTCTTACTCAAACTTTGAAAAAAGGAATAACAATACAGTTTGCCTGCATCTGACAGATGTTAAAATAATAGCGGGTGTAGATTCGCTAATGACATCACAGGCTATGGGTTTAATGGAGTTTAGCAAGTCCAGCAACCCGTATGCATATAATTCGCTTTTCTACGGAGAGAATAAGCCATTGCAGGTGACATTTAAAAGCAATTCTGAACCTTCATTTGATTATTCGAGGGAAGTAGCCGATGCCAAGAAATACTATGTGGCTTTCAGAAGAAGTTCAGGAATTGAAAGGTTCGATTCTGTAAGGCTGGCTATGGAGAGACAAAAGGAAGAAGAAGCCTTAAGAGAGCACGGCACGCTTGTATTAACTGTAACCGATTCTGCGAATAATAAAGTGTATTTCAAAACCTTGGGGGCAGAACAATATTACGGAATGTTGAGCTTCTCAGGTCAGTTGTCAAAACCATTGCCGACAAGCTATTATTCCAAGATAAATATTACTAAGGCATACGACGATAGAGGCAACAATATAATAGACAGCATTCAAAACCGCGATAATATTTCGGCTTACCTTAGCCCAACTACCTATACGTATACCGATTCAATTCCCCATAACGATAAGGTAACATTCAGTCTTAGTCCGAACTTGCCCGAAGATTGTAAAATGATAAATATTGAAGGTAGCCTTACAGTCAGCGACAGTATTGCAATTCCGTTTAAAATAGTAAAGCTTTATCTTAAGCCTCGTGATAAAAGTGGCATAGGAAATGAAGGAAAATATTAGTTTTGCACCCTGTGAAGATTATACGTAGAATAGTTGTTGGCCTTGTACTGCTTTATGCAGTTGTATTGCTTGTTGCCTTTATTTTCCAAGAAAAACTGCTGTTTCACCCTGCTACATTAGCTAAAGATTTCAAATATGAACTGGCCTCCCAGGGCAAAGAGGTTTCTATTAATACCGATGACGGGCAAACCATTAGTGGCTTGCTTATTAAACGTGGAGGCAGCAAACACGTTATGCTCTATTTTCATGGCAACGGTGGTTCGTTAGATACCTGGCAATGGGTAGCCAACGATTTAAAAGAATTAGACTGCGATATGCTGATTATCGACTATCGTGGTTACGGGAAGAGTACAGGTTCATTTTCCGAAAGTGGGTTTTACCTTGATGCTGTCGCCTCATACGATTATCTTGTAGCTGCCGGTTACGATCCTGATGATATTATAATTTATGGCCGTTCATTAGGTACCGGTATTGCCATTGATCTGGCTACCAAACGTAAGGCAAGGGGCCTTATACTTGAATCGCCTTATACAAGTATTACAGCAGTAGCTAAGGTACATTACCCATATCTGCTACCCGGTTTGTTGTCTCGTTATAAGTTTAATAGCCTTGAAAAAGCTCCAAAACTCACCTTGCCTGTATTGATAATTCATGGCGATAGTGATGAACTTATACCTAGCAAGGAAGCAGAAGAACTATACTCTGCTATTAAATCAACTAAGACCTTCACTCTTATAAAGGGTGGTGACCACAATAATCTTATCCATTTCCCCGAACATAACAGGGCCATAGCTGATTTCCTTAACAGGTTGTAAGAAAATATGTCAAGGTGGAAAACGGTAAAAAAGTCCAATATCTTGAAGGCTTAAGAGGTCTTGCCGCTTCATTAGTTGTAATTCATCATTTCTTACTCGCATTTTATCCTTCGGTATATTTTGGTGACCCTAAAACTGTTCACACAACCCACTTTATTGAGCTTGCCTATTTCAGGAGTCCTTTGAGTGCTTTGACAAATGGTAATTTTATGGTTGCCATATTTTTTGTACTGAGTGGTTACGTGCTTAGCAGAGGCTATATGATTAACAACAAGATAGAAACGTTGACTTCTTCAGCTATACGAAGGTTTCCCCGCCTTTATATACCGGTAGCTGTTACCTTGGTTATTGCATTTATATTGTTTCAAACTACTTATACAGTTTGCCAAACAACTGCAAGTACCACGCAATCCTGGTGGCTGGTGCATTTTTGGCCTAAAGATTTTTCTATTAGAGCCTTCCTGAGTTGCTTATCTTATTCCACCATGTTCTTAGGCGATAACAGGTACGACCCTTCTATGTGGACAATGTATATAGAGTTGTATGGCTCTATGCTTGTATTTGCATTATTGGCGCTAACGCATAATACAAGATTAAAGTGGGTGCTTTTCATACTGATCTCTTTATTTATTGCAAAGGTGTTCTTTGTGCTTTATCTTGCATTTATAATAGGCATTTGCCTGAATTATCTTGATAAGGTAAACCTGCAGAATTTTAAGTATAGAAAGATAGTCGTCCCTTTGTTAATCGCTTCGGGCTTAATATTTGGAGGATTCCCTTCTTGGGCAGGGGCATATGATCAGGAAAAATTTTATCACTTCGTGTCTTCACCATGGGTAATGAATAACCCTGATGCTGTTCA
>DATHOD010000053.1:0-7083 GCA_035485295.1 Bacteroidia bacterium | reverse complement strand
AGCACCTGCGCTTTCGGCAGGAACATATACTGTAGGTGTATCAGATGCTAATGGCTGCCCTGATACAGCATATGCGTCAGTAAGTAACACGGGTGGACCGGTTGTAATTATAACATCTATAACCAATGCTATATGTTCTACAGGAACTGATGGTATAGTTGGAACATTCTCAACAGGTGGTACTAGTCCATATACATATGCGTGGAATAATGGACAAACTACAGATAGTCTTACAGCACCTACAGGTAACTATAATTTGACTGTTACTGACGCTGTTGGTTGTATAGGAAGTATTACAGTAAATTTACCAAATACTCCTCCTGCGGCACCACCTATCTGTTTTGTTACAGTTGATACCAATGAGAGAAATATGGTGATTTGGGATAAACTGACCACAAGCCATATTCAAACATTTAACATATATAGGGAAACAACAGTTACAGGGGTATTTACTCTGGCAGCAGCTATTCCGTATAATAATTTAAGTGTGTGGGAAGATCCAATTGCCAATCCGGATGTACGCAGTTACAGGTATGAGTTATCGCAGGTTGATTCATGCGGAAACGAGTCACCTATGAGTGTGATTCATAAAACAATTCACATGACTGCTAACATGGGATTGGGTGGTGTAGTGAACTTGATTTGGGATAATTATGAGGGATTACCTTTTATACAGTATATTGTATTTAGGGATACAGTTTTTGATTCATATACAAGGATTGATTCAGTATCTGCATCTTCTTATACATATACGGATGTAAGCCCACTGGTTACTAAACAACCTGTGTATTACCGTATGGGTATAAATGCGGTAGCATGTTCTCCTCATACCCATGGTAAAACATATAATGCTTCCCATTCTAATACCGCTAATATTATCCTTAATACAGTTGGCATTGCAGCAATTAATGCTGAGGCTAACTCACTAAATATATACCCTAACCCTACCAGGGGAATATTTAACGTTAGCCTTAGCCTTGCTAATGCGGTCCAAAATGTGAAGATTAAGGTGTTTAATGCAATGGGGCAACTAATGTTGACTGAAAACTGTAGCCAGGTATCTGGCACAGTTATTAAGCAAATAGACCTGTCCAATTGCAGCAGAGGTGTTTATTTTGTTCAGGTTATAAGTGATGCAAATTCTATGTACCGCAGGGTAGTTATAGAATAATAAAGCATCTGTATTTTTTTAGACCGCTCCACAATACTGTGGGGCGGTCTTTTTTTGCTACCAACATAAATAAGTTTTCTATATTTGATTGGGGAATTTTATTTCAATTCCTTCAAGCGATTTGTTTATGCAAGCAGGCTTAATAAGAATGTTGAAAGGAGAAAATAATATCTATAAGGTAGGTAGGTGTAAATCTATTTTGATAATTGGCCTTTTATTGTTCTGTTTCATGTATTCTTTTGGTCAGAACTCAAATGAGTTAGGCCTTTTTGATATGCGTAACTATACTAATAAAGAATATAGCCAGGCACCGCAAAATTTTGCCATTGTTCAGGATCTTCGCGGAGTGCTTTATATTGGTAATAACAATGGCATACTGGAATATGATGGGGAAACATGGAATATGATAAAGACCCCGAACGAATCACCTGTACATTCACTCACAATAGATAAACGGGGTACAATATACGTTGGTGGTACTGGTGAAATAGGTTATCTCAAGCCTGATTCGATAGGCAAAATGAAATATTACTCCCTTATTGATACAGTTATAGGGAAAGATTTTACAACGGAAATATGGTCATGTTTTGCAACGAAGGATGGTAATGTATATTTCCAGTCATCGAGTAAGCTGTTTATTTGGAATGGAAAGAATATGACCATATTGAATTCGGGAGGGATAAAGAGTGATTATCATCTTATGTTCTATGTAAAAGGGGAGTTATATGTTCGTCAGAAGGAAACAGGTTTAATGCATATTGTAAATGGAATGAACCTTGTGTTGATACAAGGAGGAGAATTATTTGCTGAGTCAAAAGTATATATGATGCTTCCGTTTGGCCATGATCAGATATTGCTGAATATGCGTACTAAGGGTCTATACCTTATGAAGCCGGGAGTTTCGGCATATACACCCCATGTACAATCATCTGAGCAGTTAACAAAGATCACCCCATTTCACACCCAAATTGACGATTTTTTTGCCAACGCACCTGTATACAATGGCCTTAACCTCGATAATAATAATATTTCCATTGGAACACTTGGTTCGGGTATTGTTGTTATTGATTCATCGGGTAACTTATTGGATGCAGTAAACAAGAAAACAGGCTTACAGGATGCATCGGTGAATAACCAGTTTCTTGATGCCGAGCATAAGTTATGGCTTGCTACCAATAATGGTGTAACTAAAGTGGATATTAATTCGCCTATAACTAAGTTTAACGATCAGAATGGGCTAGAAGGCACAGTTGAAAGTATAATAAGACATAATGGAAAATTATATGCTGTTACTGACTTGGGTATTTATTATTTGCAGGAGCAAGCCCCTTCAGCTAAGTCCCAGGATATTGAACAGTCTCATTTTGTTAAGATTCCGGGAGAATCATTGGAAAGCTGGGATTTGCTATCCTTTCATAGTGGCAAGCAAAGTATATTGTTGGCTGCGTGTACAACAGGAATTTATCAAATAGATGGTGATAAGGTCAGTTCGATTGTGAATTGTGTTGCAAGTGTCATGCACAGATCGATTAAAGACTCGAATAGGGTATTTATCGGTTTAACTGATGGCTTTGCGTCTATATACTGGAATAATGGCAAATGGATTGATGAAGGTAAAATAAGCGCCAGCGATATTACAGAAGATGTAAGAAGTATTGAGGAAGAAAAAGATGGTTCTGTGTGGTTAGGTAATAATGGAACTGGGTTGACGCATGTTATGCTTGCATATAATGGCAATAAAATTCAACAGGCCCAGGTTGTAAAATATGGAACTAAGGAAAATGTGCCCGATGAACCTGTTTATGTGAAAGCAATGAATGGGCATATATATTTTGCTGCTAATACCAGTGGCTTGCTTAAATTTGAGAAAGGGCGTTTTGTGAAAGATTCTTCTTTAGGCAAACAGTTTGCAACAGGAGAGTTAGGAATAGTTCGTTTAAATATGGCTCCTGATAGTACTATCTGGATGGTTTGTGTTCACAGGGAAGGCCAGATAGAATTAGGATATCTGAAACCGGAAAAGGATAATAAATATACCTGGGTAAAAACCCCGTTTATGGGCCTTTCAAAGGCTATTACCTATGCTATTTACCATGATGTAACTGGTGTTACGTGGGTTGGCGGGCCAGATGGAGTGGCGCGTTACGATAAAAAAATACAAAAGAACTACACGCAGGAATACCATGCACTTATTCGTAAGGTGGTAATAGGTAAAGATTCTACCATATTTTCAGGTACATTCTTTACAGATAGCGGACGTATCTCATTGGTTCAGCCAGATAGGCTTAAGCCCAGCATTAAGTATATATACAATACCCTCGATATATATTTCTCGGCACCTGATTTTGAAGATGAATCAGCTACCCAGTACAGTTATTTCCTTGACGGGTTTGATAAAGGCTGGAGCATTTGGAAACATGATGTAAAAGCCCACTATACGAACTTACCGGAAGGGCAGTATTTCTTTCATGTAAAGGCAAAAAACATTTTTGGGTATGAGAGCCAGGAGGCTATATATGAATTCACAGTTCTATCACCATGGTATAGGACAGTATGGGCATATATAGGGTATGTGTTATTTTTTATAGCCTTTGTAGTTGGTGCTATTACAGTTTCTACTCGTAGCCTAAGGAATATAATTAGTGAAAGAACGGCTGAGGTAGTGAAGCAGAAAGAAGTGATTGAAATGAAGAATAAGGATATTACCGATAGTATAAACTATGCTAAACGTATACAAGATGCCATTCTTCCTACCACGGCAAGTTTCAGAAGGCTGTTCCCTGATAGTTTCTTCTTATTTAAACCAAAAGACATTGTTAGTGGGGATTTTTACTGGCTATCAGAAATTAATGACAGGGTATTTATTGCTGCCGCCGATTGTACGGGCCATGGTGTACCTGGTGCAATGGTAAGCGTAGTGTGTTCCAATGCATTGAACAGGGCGGTAAAGGAGTTTGAAATTACAGAACCCGGTAAGATATTAGACAAGGTAAGGGAGCTTGTATTAGAGACATTTGAAAAGTCTGAAGCGGATGTGAAAGATGGTATGGACATATCTCTTGCTTGTTTCGACCCTCATACCAAACAAGTGCAATGGAGCGGTGCAAATAATTCATTCTGGTATGTAAGGGGTGATGAGCTAATGGAAATAGGCGCAGATAAGCAGCCTATTGGCAAAAATGATAATCCGAAGCCATTTAAAACCCATACAATAACTGCACAGAAAGGGGATTCACTATACCTGTATACAGATGGTTATGCCGACCAGTTTGGTGGCCCGCAAGGGAAAAAATTCATGAAAAAGAGGTTTAAAGAGCTTTTGGTAAACCTTCGTAACTTAACTATGAAGGAACAATGGCGTGCCATTGACAAGGCGATTGTTGAATGGCAGGGCCCAGGTGAGCAGATTGATGATATACTTGTAATAGGTATAAAAGTGTAATTTTTCCAGATATGCTTATTTGAAAATAGCTGGTATTATCATTATCAGAAAGGGGATAATTGCGTAAAAATGACAGTTCAATTCCTCTTAAACCCTTAGTAAACAAGTAATTTAGCGGCTCATAATTTTATCTTACCCAGATGAAAAGAGGGCTTTTATTATTTAGCATATTGGTTTTATTTGCTGGTAGCTTGCTTGCTCAAGTTGGTCATACTGGCCTTTCAAATCTTCCCGGCTGCAAAGCAAAATGGACAACCAACCCATTCGATCATAAGTTATTTGTAGAAAATAAGGGGCAATTCAATAATATTATTCCTTCGGGTGATAAGGTACTTTTTGAGGCTAAACTAGGTAGCATGAATGCATATTTTACGGCAACAGGTGTAGTATATCAGTATATGGAGATGCTTAATAAAGATACAAGTGAAGGAACAGACCCTGAAGCTGCGCCTAGGAAAATGATACAGCATTTTACCCAATTAAACTGGGAAGGTTCAAATGCTAATGTGACTATTGATGCGCAGCAGGAAGAATCTTACTATTATACTTATCCCGCAGAGAACATAACGACCATAATAGCCAACGTATTCAGAAAAATAACTTACCATAATTTATACCCCGGTATAGATGTGGAATACATATTCCCCAAAAATAAAGAAGGTATTAAATACACATTAATTGTACATCCCGGCGCTGATGTGGGTAAAGTAAAACTTAAGTATAGTGGCGACGCTATTTCCTCCCAATTAAATAAAGAGGGCGATGTAATTGTACACTCGGATAATATGACCGATTTTACTGACCATGCTCCCGTAAGTTATTATGAACGTGGGCAAAAGCTTTCAGTAGGATATAACCTAAATGGGCTGGAGGAATCATTTTCTATTAAAGGTAACTATGATAAGACCAGGACTATCATTATAGACCCGTGGCAAACAAACCCGAATTATAGTGGGGGCTACAATAAAGCATATGACCTCGATTATGATAACAATGGTAATATATTCGTTTACGGAGCTTTCAACCCATTTCAATTAGTTAAATTAAATAGTGCCGGAACTATACTATGGACCTTTAATGCAACCATTATAAGTGGTGCAACTAATCAATGGTACTATGGCGATATGTGTGTTGATAAGGTAACTGGTGCCAGCTACCTGACTGAGGGATTTAACAATAGCACCGGGGCCAGAATTATGAAGATAACAGCTGCAGGTACATTAAATGCGTTGTTCCCTGGAAACACGAATTTGATTGAAATGTGGAGAGCTGAGTATGATATGTGCGATGATAAAATAGTTATTGGTGGTGGGGGAATAAGTTTCCCTTCATACCAGGCGTGCGTGGTAGATACAACATTAAAAACCTTAACACCAGTTAACGTATTAGGGGTACCTGCATCGAACTGCTGCCACGATATACCGTTGCTTGCTATCGACCCTTCTGGGAATAGCTGCTATATGGCATCTGCACAGTCAATTACATATCCAACTATAGCTTCTAACCAGATTTTAAGGATGCCCCTGCCTTCGCTTTCTCCAACAACATATATGATTCCGGACGGATACAACTTTTCGGAATGCAGAAGTGTAGGGTATGTAGGTTTTAATAATCCTTCTGACCAATGGACCAATGCAATGAATGGAATGGTTGCCAGTCTTAACTGGCTTTATTTGTATAATGGCGATACCATAAGGCGCTTGAATAAAGCTACAGGTGCTTCTACTAAACTTCTTCCGTTAACCGGTCAACCGTATATGTGGGGAGGTATTGATGTTGATTTTTGTGAGAATGTTTTTGTTGGCTACGTTTCAGCGGTCAACCTATATGATTCCGCAATGAATTTGACAGGTAACCTTGTTCTTCCTGATACCGTATTTGATTTGCACGTAGATAATAAAGGTTCCTTATATGCCTGTGGGGTAGGGTATGTAACTTCAATAAGTATTCCTAGTAGTATTAGCCCTAAGCTTATAATAACCAAAACTGCATCTTGCGGATGTGCAGGTACTGCTACTGCTAGCCTTAGTTTATGCAGTGCCCCGGTTACAACAACTTCATATTTGTGGAGCCCTGGGGGGCAAACTAACCAAACGGCAACCAATTTATGTCCGGGTACGTATACCGTAAAAGTTTCACCTTCCTGCGATGTTTTTTATACCGATAGCATAACGCTGACAGGCAGTTCTATTAATCCAACTATTGTAGGCAACGATACCATTTGTCAGGGTCAGAATACTACGATAACCGCCACTGGCGGGGCCTCATATAGTTGGAGCAACGGTGTTACATCGTCAAGTATTACAGTGGCCCCTTTAAAAGATAGTGTGTATAAAGTGGTTGTATCCGATACCTCAGGTTGTCGTGATACGGTTAAGGTTCCGATAATTGTTAACCCAAAACCTTCCGGTACTGTTAGTTCGCCACAGAGTATTTGTAAAGGGGATAGCGTTCACTTGCTGGCTACCGG
>DATHOD010000052.1:0-10994 GCA_035485295.1 Bacteroidia bacterium | reverse complement strand
AGACCACTACCGGCTCCAATTTCTAAAACCGATCTCCCCTTCAGTTCTTTATTATTCAAAAACTCCAAAAAGAGCTTTGTACTAAAAAAGAAACCCGGATGGAAAACACCTGGTTGCACTAATATTGCCAAACCATCATAGTTATAGCTTCGGGGTTTAGCAAGATAACGTTTTAGCATGGGCTTGTATGTCCTGCTAACTATCGGTCTTATTGCTTTGTATATAGTTTGCTTAGAATCCATATATCTCTGGTTGCTGGTAACGAAGCCAATACTTCTGTAATACTTTAATCTCGTATGGAAAGCTATACCAATTAAGTTTATAGCGCAGTGAAGAAATACCGTGCATGAATTTGCGCTGAAAAGGTGTCAACTTTATATCAGAAACAGTTGGGTAATAGCCATGCATAACTGTTTCAAAGTTCTTTATTCTCTTTACCACATCAGCTGTAAGCCATGGTGTAAGTGGGTTCTTATGCAAATCGAATTTTTCCCATTCTGGATTAAGCCAGTCTTCTAACCTTTCTGGAAAACGGAAGCCACTCTTAAGCACATCGTTAAACATATCTGACCCTTCGGTAGGCACTGGGCTATATATGTATATAATAATCTCAGTACTGGGGTTTGCTTCTTTTACCTGGTAAATAAATTCAATATCTCTATTAACCTGCGCCATTACTTTCTCAGGTGTTTCCTGCGGGGTACCGAGCACAAATGAATATTCAGGGACAATATCAAACTTGCCCAGCCTATTGGCGAAGCTCTTGATCATTGCACCAGTTTGCAGGCCACCCTTATTCATCTTTTTCAAAACATCGTCACTACCTGTCTCGGCTCCGAAAAATATCATTTTACATCCTGCCTTTCGCATTAAAGCAAGAGTACTGTCTTTATATTTATCAATCGTGTCTATTCTACCTTCGCCCCACCAGCCCATATTTTCATTAAGCATCAGGTTGCAAAATTCAATCACTCTTTTTTCTGAAACGAAAAAATTATTATCGTGAAACTCAATTGCCGTACCTCCATATTTTTGCTTCAGGTATTGTATATCCTTATAAATATTTTCGGCTGATTTTGCCTTCCAGCGGCCATTGTAAATAGGCACTATGGCACAAAACGAGCATGTAAACGGACAGCCTACACTGGAATGGTATGCAATTGTTCTTGTACCTAAGTACGTTTTACCAAGATAACGCTGAAGAGGATAAAAAGAGTTTAGCTTATCATAGGGCAAAGCAGGTAATATATCCTGCTCGTAAAGTTCATCCTTATGAGTTTTTACAATCTTATCACCTTCTTTAAATGTAAGATTTGGAATGTTGTGTAACGGAAGATTTTGCTCTAATGCATCTAGTAATGCAGGAAAAGCCTTTTCACCCGGGCCATTAATAATCACATCAACAAAACCAGAATTAAGTGATGTTTTGGAATGATTAGACGCAAAATAACCACCCCAAATAGTTTTCACTTCGGGGAAGAGCTCTTTTATCTTCTTCGTAAATGGAATTGCCTGCTTAAGTTGAGGGCCCGGCATTACAGTACTACCAAAGTATTTAATATCTCCATTGGCAAGATATGATTGTATTTTGCTGAAAGGATCACGTTCCATGTTTCCATCAACAATTACATAGTCGTATTTGCCTTCTATGGAAGCGGCTGCAGCTAAAACGGAGTTCGGAATCCTCGCTTTATGTTCTGCACTTCTGGGGTTGAATAAAAGTACTTTGACAGACATGTTCTTCCAAATCTACAACATTTAGATGAAGAAAGTGTATACAAATAAGGTGAATAATCTGAATCGATTTACCAGCCGCTTGCCAGTACGTCGGCAATATGCATAGTCTTTATGTCGACGTTTTGCTTTTTGATATATCCATCGAGATGGAGCAAGCAGGAAAGGTCAGTAGATATTATGTATTGAGCACTGGTTTCCATTGCATTCTTAATCTTATCGGAACCCATACCGGTAGCTATAGGTTCAAACTTAGCTGAGAAAGTACCGCCAAAACCACAACATGATTCTGTGTCTTTCATTTCCATTAGTTCAAGACCACGAACATTTTTAAGCAAAGTGCGCGGCTCCGCTTTTATCTTACATTCTCTCAGTGCAGCGCAGGAATCATGATATGTGGCAATACCATCGAGTGATGCTCCAACATCAGTTACCTTCAATACGTTCACCATAAATGAACTGAACTCGTATATGTTCTTTGCAAGTTGTTTGTATTCGTTATGTAAAGCAGAATTATAGAACATCTCAGGGTAATAGTTCTTTATCATTCCCACGCATGAGGCTGAAGGGCAAACTACGTATCTATCGTGCTGAAATTCTTTAATAAACTTCTCTCCTACCTTTTTTGCATCTTCCCAATACCCTGCATTAAAGGCTGGTTGACCGCAGCAAGTTTGTTCCGGGTTATAATTCACATCGCAACCGGCTTTCTCTAGCACCTTAACCATATTAAGGGCTGCCTGAGGATAAACCTGGTCTATAAAACAGGGTATGAAAATGTCTACTATCATGGTGTACAAAAGTATAAATGAGAGTCTTTATATAAGGCAAGTAAATGCAAAAGTTTTAAACACTTTGCTCACCTATGAGGAACTCTGCCACAATCTTAAAGAACTCTTGTGGCTTATCGGCATGTACCCAATGCCCCGCACCAAGTATTGTTTCAAGGCGGGCGTTGGGAAATATTGCAGTTATGAGTTTAATATCAGCAGGGAATATATAATCTGACTTTTCTCCTTTTACAAATAAAGTAGGTATCTCTATTTGTTTGTCTGGTAATGGAGTAGCATCGCTAACACGGCTAATATTCTTCCTTATTACTTCATAATTAAATTTCCAACTGAGTTTCTGGTTGTCATCCCATTGAAGACTTTTAAGCAGGAACTGCCTTACCCCTGGTTCTTCAATAAATTGCGACATTACTTGTTCTGCTTCCTTACGAGAGGAAACTGTGTGTGTATTGAACTGCTCAATAGCATCCACAACAAATTGGTTGGTGGTAGGATATTTCTTTGGACCAATATCAACCACCACAAGCTTTTCTACTTTTTCAGGATAACGAACAGCAAATTGCATAGCTGTTTTGCCACCCATAGAATGCCCAAGTATATTAATCTTATCAAGCCCCTCATCTTGCATAACTTCTATTAGGTCTTCAGCCATTACTTCATAATTCCAATCATCGCTGTGTGGTGATTGCCCATGATTACGCAAGTCGATAAAGTATACTGTAAAGTATTCAGCTAAATGCTTGCCTATAGTTTGCCAATTGTCAGCAGAGCCAAATAATCCGTGAAGTATAAAAAGAGATTTGCCGCTACCGAGCTTACGATATGCCAGTTTCATAAATTACTTAAGCTGCCTCAGGTATAGTTGAATTGTATTTTCAAGTCCCAAATAAAGTGCATCTGAAATAAGCGCATGGCCTATTGAAACCTCTAGCAGGTTAGGAACATTCTTATGAAAATATGCAAGGTTCTCGAGGTTTAAATCATGCCCTGCATTTATGCCCAAGCCATATTTATTCGCTCTGTGGGCAGCTTTATGGTATGGTTCAACCGCAGTTTCTGCATTTTTAGAAAAATCCTTTGCGTATGCTTCAGTGTATAATTCAATCCTGTCCGTTCCGGTTGCTGCAGCACCTTCTATCTGGTCTAAGTCAGTATCAATAAAAATGGAAGTCCGAATTCCCATCTTTTTCAATGTATCAATAACTTCCTTCAAGAATGCTTTATTAGCAATAGTATCCCATCCTGCATTTGAAGTCAATACCCCTGGAGCGTCTGGCACTAATGTCACCTGCTGTGGTTTTACTTCTTCCACCATTTGCATAAAAGTATCGGAAGGGTAACCTTCAATATTAAATTCTACAGGGAGAATAGGCTTCAACTCATATACATCGGTATAGCGAATATGCCTTTCATCTGGCCTTGGGTGAACTGTAATACCTTCTGCACCAAATCTCACACAATCCAATGCTGCCTTTTTCACATCTGGCAAATTACCCCCACGTGAATTACGGATAAGGGCAATTTTATTTATGTTAACGCTAAGTTTCGTCATACAAACTCATTTAGTTACCCGAAGATACATATGTTTCTGTATAAATTAAACTATTGTCATCTACCGTAGCCATTAAGGTTGGGGTAACAATTAAGTTCGGTAAAGCCAATGAATCTACAGCAGGAATTGTAGTATACTCAAGGTATTCTATCTTCCTCCATATAAGGCCTACATTACGGGCATACATTTCCATTGCATAACTATGAGAAACGAGGTTCAGGTTACTATCCTGAATGATCATACTTGTAGAATCGAAGTATGCTGAATTAAGTGTGAACGGTTGGTCTACCGAAGTATATTGGTAATCTAATTCCGCATTAGTATTAAGTATATTTCCATTCCAGGTACTATTTAATTTGGGAGGGAATATAAGTTTCATATAAGGTACATTATCCTCATACATTACCATATTAGTTGCAGTAAGGCTAGCATGCCATACTTTTTGTATAACCCATGCACTATCCGGGTTTGATCGTTTCCAACGTACTATTCGCACAGCAGGATTTCCTGAGTTATCGGTATAAATTGAGTCAATAACTTGCTTAACCTGATACCTTAACGTATCTAATTTAAAGGCGTAATAGTATATGGAATCTACATTATATATTACCCAATGCCCTACATGGGTTGGGAAATAATTATACCCCAAATTAACTGTTGATGGCTTATCTTTTTTGCAAGAGAATAGGGACAGCATGAGAACCATACTAAAACTTAATCCCTGTATTACTCTTTTTTTCATTTCACTGTCAGTTCAATATGTCCTCCGCCTATAAGGTCATCTCCTTCATAAAACACAGCAGATTGTCCGGGAGTTATAGCCTTTACCTTTTTATGGAAAAGCACTTTTACTTTGCCATTTTCTTCATTTAATGTAGATGGCGCGCCCACGTCCTTATAACGTATTTTTGTATGGGCAGTCATATTATCAGGAAGCTTAGCATACTTAACCAGATTGATCTTGCCAACTGTCATGATCTGTTTTTCCAGTTCATCTTCAGTACCTAATACAACTGTATTAGTTTCAGGAATAACTTCCGTAACGAACATAGGGTGCCCAACTGCGATCTCAAGCCCCTTTCTTTGTCCAATGGTATAGAAAGGATATCCTCGATGTTTACCAATAACGGTGCCATCGGTTAATACAAAATTTCCATCATTTACTTTATCGCCAAGTCCCTCAACTCTTCTTTTCAGAAAGGAACGGTAATCATTATCAGGGATAAAGCATATCTCATAGCTCTCACTTTTCTTCGCAAGTTCAAGGTATCCACGTTCTTCTGCTAAAGCACGTATTTGCGGTTTAGTAAAATCGCCTAATGGAAAAATAGTCCTTTTCAGGCTATCTTGTGTAAGCCCCCAAAGCACATACGATTGGTCCTTAGAATCATCTTTACCTCTTGATACAACATACCTTCCATTCTCTTGCCTTACCTTAGCATAGTGGCCTGTAGCTATAAATTCACATTCCAGCATGTCGGCGCGACGCAATAAAGCGTCCCACTTAATATGGGTATTACAAAGCACACATGGGTTTGGTGTCCTTCCTGCCATGTACTCACCAACAAAATTGTTGATGATACTTTCACCAAATTCATTCCTCAGGTCTAAAATATAGTGCGGAAATCCACATTTAACGGCAAGATTACGGGCATCGTTAATGGAATCTAAACTGCAACATCCGGTTTCTTTTTTACTTCCCCCCGACGATGCGTAGTCCCATGTTTTCATAGTAATACCTATCACTTCGTAGCCTTGTTCATGCAATAACAAAGCTGCGACAGAGCTATCCACTCCTCCGCTCATAGCGACAAGTACTCTTCCTTTTTTACTCATTGTAAAATTCCTTATGTAAATATACGCCATTTAAGCGAAAAGCGCCCCGGGTATTCGGGACGCTTTCACATAAAATCAGCTATTATCCGAATTATTTGCCTTTAACCAGCACCTCGTCAATCATGCCATAATCTTTGGCTTCCTGAGCGGTCATCCAGTAGTCCCTATCACTGTCCTTATAGACTTTCTCATAGGTCTGGCCCGAATGCTTGGCAATAATATCGTAAAGTTCCTTTTTCAATTTCATTATCTCCTTTGCAGTAATTTCAATATCAGAAGCTTGTCCTTCTGCACCACCCAATGGTTGGTGAATCATTACGCGAGCGTGTGGTAATGCAGTCCTTTTCTTTGCTTCACCTGCACACATTAAAACAGCGCCCATAGAAGCAGCAATACCTGTACAGATAGTAGCTACATTAGGGGTAATATATTGCATGGTGTCATAAATGCCTAAGCCTGCATACACTGAACCACCAGGAGTATTAAGATATATTGAAATATCCTTTTTTGCATCTGCTGATTCAAGAAACAGCAACTGCGCCTGAATAATATTGGCAACATAGTCATCGATAGCGGCACCCAGGAATATGATCCTGTCCATCATAAGACGTGAAAACACGTCCATTTGTGCTACATTCAACTGACGTTCTTCGATAATGGTAGGTGATACCCAGTTTGACTTTATTGAGGTGAAGTTCTTGTTGAAATATGCACTGTACCTATCATAATTTGCTCCGCTAATGCCTTGGTGGCCTATGGCATATTTACGGAATTCATCTTGTTTAAACATAATAATAAGGTTTTAAAAATTAAAAATACTTCTTTTTACTTTACGTTTTCCATTAGCTTCTCAAACTCGCTACGGCTTACTTCCTTATTTTCGACAGTAAAGGTCTTTTTCAAAAGGTCCATAAGCTTCATGTCATATAGACGTTCGTAAATACGATTTACTTCTTTTTCATCTTGCAATACTCTTTGGGTAGTCGCTTTAACCTGTTCCTCAGTTCCACCCTGGCCCAAATAACCATGAACAAGGGCGTGGGTATAGTCTATTACCTCTTGCTGGGTAACAGTCATATTGTTATCCTTAAATATTTTATCCTCTATTAGCCTCCACTTTAAAGACTGTGCATATACTGCAAATTCTACATTCATTTGGGCTTCGTCCAATGGTTCTTTACGAACTGTATTGAGCCATTTTTTTAAGAATGTTTCAGGCATGGTAATGGTAGTATTCTGCATCAGGTACTCTACCATTTCGTTTTGCAGTTTACGTTCTGCCTGAGGACCAAAAACAGAAGAAAGTTCTTGCTTAACTCTTGCACGGAAGTCTTCGCTGTTGTTTACTTTGCCTGCACCGTATAATTTATCCCACCAATCCTGATTTACTTCAGCAGGAATAATTCTGTGTACATGCTTTATAGTAACTGCAACCTGTGAATTGAATTGTACTGCTTTCTCCTGTGGAATATCTAACATTGCTGCAACTTCCTTAGGATCATCAGTAACATCGCTCATTTTAATAACAAGCTTATCACCTTCAACCTTACCTAAGAATTTCTCTTTGCTCTTATTGGCTGGTAATCTCTTCAGATTAATTGCCGATGATTTAAAAGCTCCACCAGGCAATACTTCTCCATTAGCATCTAATTCTACAAAGTCACCTATAAGAATATCCTCATCACCAGATTTGTCAGGGTGAGTAAGGTTACCAAAACGCAGACGCATTTCTTCAATATATTCATCTACCATAGCATCATCATTCGCTACCTGGTATAGGTTGAATTTCTGGGTATTTGCCATTGGCACCTGAAAATCAGGAACAACTCCTATTTCAAAAGCGAATTCAAATTCCTTTTCAAACTCTAATTCTACGTTGGTTGTTTTAGCTATTGGCTCACCTACAATGCGTAGTTTATTGTCTTTAATGTAATCCTGAAGTTTATGAGTCAACAAGTGATTAACCTCTTCTGCCAATATGGACTTACCAAACCTTTGATTGATTACTGAAGCGGGCACCATACCCGGGCGGAAACCCGGTATAACAGCTTTCTTCTGGTAATCCTTTATAGACTTATCTACTGCTGGTTTATAGTCAGCAGGAACAACTTTTACTTTTATGATTGCATTGGTTTCATCAATGCTTTCTTTTACTATATCCATAACAATTGATTTTAAACTTTAAAATGGAGCGCGAAGGTATCTATTTTTATCAAAATATACAGGGTTTCATAGAATTTCGCCGCGAGTTTGCCCACTCCCCTACCTCTCTCAAGCGGGAGAGGCGTTTCTCTTCTCCCACTGGAGGTATTACCCGTCACTGCGAGACTCGATTCATCGAGGCGTGGCAGTCTCAGTTTTTGTTCCTTACTTTCTGTCATTTTGTTGCAGTTTTTGGCAATTTTTGCGACAGTTGAATTTTTAACTATATGATTATCAGACATAATGAAAGATGGGTTGACACTTTTTGCAATTCTCTTTTTGTAATATATTGATTATCAACAATTCATATTTTTTCAGTGCCATAAATCTGTCAACTTTTGTCAACCCTTTGTGTGGTTTTTCTTAAACCATTAAAATGGTTATATGCATTTACGGTATTTAATAGCCCACGATTTAAATCGTGGGCTATTATGCAGGAACTATACATAGTAATGATTTTAATCATTTTAAAGATGTGTAAAAAAGGTAATCTGGAGCAAAATTAATTTAATTATTTATGCAATGTAATATATTATTAATTAATTTATGAACAAGCCTAATACCTCACCCTGCCCTCTCCTGGTTGCAGGAGAGGGTAACCAGATTTTAAAACCTTTTGGAGAATATAGTCAATTTCATCTGCTACCCCTCTCATTGGACAATTGCGGAGTAGAGACGTAGCAATCGCGAACTACTTTGTTATGGAATCAGATAATCACTGAGCAACGTGAGGGGAATAAAAGGGGTGAGGTGGTATACGGCACATTGATAATAACAATAGGTTTACAATAAATAACAATGGGAAGCATTCATCAACTAGGAATGGAAACAGCTTGAAGCCCATACGCTATTTTAGTATCTTTACCTATCAACACAAAACCTATGAGAAAATTAATACCACTTATTGTAGCAACTTTACTATTAGCTGCAAGTACACAAGCCCAATTTACAAACCTGCTCAACTTTGATACGGTAAGTGGTCAAAGTCCTTTTGGAAACTTAACACTTTCAGGCAACAAATTGTATGGGATGACATCCACAGGAGGAGCAAATAATGATGGCGTTATTTTCATGGTAGATACTAATGGGGGTAACTATAAAGACATCTATGATTTCAATGGTGGTTTTGGTAGCAGACCATTCGGTACACTACTCCTTGTAGGTAATAAGTTCTACGGCATGGCTGAAATGGGAGGCGGCAATGGTGTTGGTTGTATTTTTTCCATAGATACTAATGGGGGCTCTTATACAGACCTATTTGATTTTAATGGAGGTAACGGCTCATATCCCACATCAACTGGCCCATTAACACTTGCAGGCAGTAAATTATATGGCATGACCTCTCAAGGAGGGGCAAAAGATTCGGGTTGCATTTTTTCAATAGATACTACTGGTAAAGGATATAAAGTCCTGTTTAGTTTTAATGGTGCAAACGGTAAAAGTCCTGCAGGCTCACTTATGATTGCAGGTAATAAATTATTTGGTGCTACCACATCTGGATGTACAAAGGAAAATGGATGTGTTTTTTCCATAGATACCAATGGTAATGGATATAAAACCCTCGTTGTATTTAATGATACAAACGGACATGGGCCAAATGGCTCATTAACTCTTTCAGGAAAAGTATTGTATGGTATGACTTCAAATGGAGGATATAGCGAAAATGGATGTATTTTCTCCATAGATACTATGGGGACTAATTATAAAGTCTTGTATAAATTTGATAGCACCTATAATCCGCATAGGTGGTCTCCTAATGGCTCTTTAATTCTTAACGGAAGTATATTGTATGGTATGACAGAAAGCGGAGGTCCACATAACAATGGATGTATTTTCTCAATAGATACCAATGGAAGTGGTTATATGGATATGTTTGATTTCAATTGGGGAACTGGAACTGGGGTACATCCTTCCAGTTCTCTAATACTTTCAGGAAATGTACTATATGGTATGACTAATGAGGGAGGAGCAAGTTTTGATGGTGATATTTTTAGTTTTAAAGATATAACAACAGGAATTAATGAGTTTTATATGACTGCTCGGACAATAGATATATATCCTAATCCAAACAATGGCAAGTTCTCAATAAACATTCCAAACATTAAGAATAAAGCCATGATGGACATTTACGGTACACTTGGCGAAAAGGTATACTCGTATTCATTAGTACCCGGTATAAGCCAAATAAATCTAAGCAGTGTGCCCGTAGGGCTATATATGTATAGGGTTGTTACGATTGAAGGGCAGCAAATTTCAAGTGGTAAAGTTATAATTCAGTAAATATGGAAAATATACCGGATAATTTTGACTACTACCTATTATTGGTTAATTGGCAAAGAAACCCACAAAAAGCTGAAATAACAACGGATGATTACCATAATAAATACGGCGATTTGTTTCTCAAGAAACTAATTTATGAATTTAGAAATTTCTCAAAGAAAGGTTCTGAATTAGACTCAGATACTAGGGATAGGATTATAAAATATCTCGTAAAGATACAGTACGATAGATATTATTTGCAAGGCTGGGTAGCTGATGAACTACTGTTGTCTGCTGATGGTAAAAGAAAGATTAAATTTTATGGTATAATAGAAATATCGGCAGGTGTTGTTGCTATTTATTATTTAATAGAGATCATTAGAATACTCTATCAAATAGCCTGCAAATTTTTTCTTCAGGGTTGTTAGTAGATAAAAAAACCGTAAAAAGCTTTTAATCGCTAATTACGGCTTAATGTTGTGCGGATGAAGGGACTCGAACCCGTACGCCTTGCGGCACTAGATCCTAAGTCTAGCGCGTATACCAATTCCGCCACATCCGCATGTTTTAGAAATTGAGGTGCAAAGATACATAAAGGAATTGAGAGTGGAATTATTTTT
>DATHOD010000051.1:0-20868 GCA_035485295.1 Bacteroidia bacterium | reverse complement strand
TTTTCAGTATACTTCCTTGTCAGGTATTTTGAAACAGGTAAAAGTATGCAGGTTATACTTTCAGGCTTGTTTCTTACATGGGGTATTTTCTGCCATCCTGTATTCCTTCCTTTCTTACTGTTCTTTTTACTATTCCTGCTTATAAAGTCTCAAAGAAAGCTTGTTTCCTGCGTGTTATTTTTACTTCCTTTTATTGTCTGCGACTCCGCATGGATATATCATAATTATCAAAGATACGATGCTATTTATCCATTGTTTAATAAGGCCTATAATGAAATATATGTTCAGGACCTTAATCCGAAACTTTCATTATCTAAGGGAGAAAATGGACGCGATCCGCATATTAGTTTAATTGAACCTTTTGTTAGCTATGGGCAGGCTTGGGGTGCACCTTATATATTTGAACCTAATAAGATCATAAGTAAAAGAAGAAATGAAAAAACAGGCAAGGACGAACTGTCGGTCGATATAGATGAAATTCCAAAGTATAGCTATACTTCAAAATTCAACAGGGATAGCTTGGTGAAGTTAGTTCAACTTAAGGATAGTATTCAGGCAAATAGTTCAAATCATGACATGTATATCAAGTATTGCATTCTCTTAAATGATAAGGTCAATAATTATATTGCATCGCTTAAAGAAGAAAAGCCTTTTGTATACCATGTAAAAGCCCCATTAATTCTTTTGAGAAGATTTTTAGTAAATTCAGGCTCCCCGGTTCTTTTTGATAAGCCAGCTTCAGAATTGAATATTCTCTCTAAAATACTCAAGATCTTTTTCTCCATTTTATACTATTGTGTACTAGCTTTCGCTGCTATTGGTATAATTAAAATGATCAGGCGAATCTTGAATTTCAAATCACTTGAGTTTTTAATAATGGGCATTGCATTGTTTTTAGTGTTGGTTCATCCTTTATTGATTAGGTTTTGTTGCACCAGGTATTTAGTACCCGCGTACCCATTTATTTTGGTATGCTCGGTAACAGGCATACTTACCGTGTATAGTTTATGTATTAAAGTACTGGAAGGTTTTTTAAAGCTAAGTTCTAAAGATCATTTTTAGAATAGTATAGCCTGTTAGAGTTCCAGGTGCCCCTCATATTTAAAAAAAGTTTAAGACCTGTTTATTAAAAAGTGCCGCCCGAAATTATCCTATGGACAGCTTTAATTTATCTTTGCACAACAAAATAAAGTGAATGAATTACCTGATTACTACATTCATTGTTGCCATTGATGGGGAACAGCAAACTGGCACAGCTGGAAATATTACCCAATTAGTAGTCTATAGCCCTAATATTTTAAAACAGAAGATCACTGAACATTTCCGAAAGGAATATCCATTACCACATACTGTAGCTGTAGTTATTGTTGATACAATCTCGGTCTCAGAAGAGCATTATAATAAAACTGCTTTGGGGCGACTTGTCTTGTGAAAATGGAAAATCTGAATACAAATAAAAAAAGCACTTGCTATATTTGCAAATGCTTTTTAAGAGGGGAGCAACTACTGAAAACATCTAATCTTTCTTGGTGGATCTCAAAATAGAGCCGCAGACGAAATCCAACACCAATTAATTATCTTTGTGTAATGGATTTCATGCAATATAAATATTGGCTAATTATTTTATTCGGAGTTATTATATACTTTGTAAAAAGGTATTACAAGGATGAAAGATATGGAACGCCTTCTGAAGATTATAAACACAGTGTCGAACAACTCTTTTGGAATAAAATAGAGAAAGCTAGAAATCTGGCTTCAGATAATTATGAAATTCAATGCCAAAAATTAATAACTTTATTAGAAGCTGAATCGCCAGAATTTATAATTCAATTTGATAAGACATTTAAGGCTAAAATGGAAAAAGCCTACACATGGAAATTATGGGCAGCCATATATATTATTAATGGCGGATGTTCAGATGATTGCTTTTGTGATTTCAGGAGTTGGCTAATAGGACAAGGCGAGACAGTATTTGAGAGTGTGGTTAAAAACCCAGATTCTCTTAATAATTTGAATATAGGAACCGATGATTGGGAGGGACTTCTATACTCTGCTAATCAAGCCTATAGGGAATTAACTGAACAAGACTTACCACCGTATAATATATTACGTAATGGTGAGCCAGCAGGAGATAAATGGGATGAAGAAAATACAGAACAACTAAAAGCTATGCTTCCACAACTATACCTAAAGTACAACGGAGAGTCTAAATTTTAAGAAATATCGCACCAAAAGTGTATACCAATAATGAAAAAAGCACCTACGAAACTCGTAAGTGCTTAATTATAAGAGTGGGCCCAGCAGGACTTGAACCTGCGACCAACGGATTATGAGTCCGCTGCTCTAACCGTCTGAGCTATAGGCCCTGAATAAATTAAGGCTGCGAATTTAAAGATTTGTGTGTTACTATGAACCAAAAGATGCCTAAAAATATTAATTCAATCATATTTGACCTTGGTGGAGTACTGTTCGATATCGACTATTCTTTCACCCAAAAGGCGTTCATAGCGCTTGGTGCCAAAGAGTTTGACAAGCTTTATTCACAACAAAAGCAAGAAGGGCTTTTTGATGAATTCGAGAAGGGAAAAGTATCAGCCGCGCATTTTCGTGCAGGAGTGAAGAAGTTTTTGCCTGACCATATATCAGAAAAGCAAGTTGACGATGCTTGGAATGCACTACTGATTGGCTTTCCTGGTGAAAAGGTAACATTACTAAACAGGCTTAAACAAAAACACAGGCTTTTTCTTTTAAGTAATACCAATGATATTCATTTGCCTGCTGTATTTGAAATGATGAAGAAAGCACATGGCAAAGGAATTATGGCAACTATGTTTGAAAAAGAATACTATTCCTGCCAAATGGGTATGCGTAAGCCCGATATCGAGATATTTGAAAAAGTGTGTAAGGATAATAACCTTGATCCGGCAGGGACTCTATTTATTGATGACTCCATTCAAAATATAGAGGGTGCGAAGAAGTTTGGCCTGCAAACACTGTATTACAATTCTTCTATTTCCTTAGAAGAATACTTTCAATAAGGATTTCTTATTTTTTTATTTCCTGGCAAAGCTCTATAAGCACGCCATTGGCACTTTTAGGATGCACAAAGCAAATAAGTTTATTATCTGCACCTTGCTTTGGAGTATCAGACAGTAAAGTAAAGCCCGATTTCTTCAATCTTTCCATTTCTGCTACTATATCATCTACTTCAAAGGCTACATGGTGCAACCCTTCACCTTTTTTTTCAATAAACTTAGTTATAGGACTCTCAGCTGTTGTACCTTCCAGAAGTTCTATCTTACTCTCTCCTGTTTTAAAGAAAGAAGTAAGAACATGCTCCGACTTCACTTCTTCTGTTTTGTATGGTGCAACCCCCAGCAGGGCAGTATATATTGTATTAGCATGTTCTATATCCTTAACAGCTATACCTATATGTTCTACCTTTTTTACCATTATTACTTTCTTAAAAAATGAAACCCGAGTTTTATGCTCGGGTTTTGGCTATAATTAGAAAATCATTTTTACTTTTTCAGGAATTGCCCCATGCTATTATCATAGTTCAGGTAGTAAATACCTTTCTTAAGGTCATTTACATCAATATCCTTGCCAAAACCACGTTTAACAATATTACCGTATTCGTCATATATTTCATACATTGTAGCTGCTGTAAAGAATATCTGGTCTTTTACCTTTTCTGGGCTAAAGCTTACCGGAGAAATATCACCTGCGCTATAATCAACCGGGTTCGACATACGAGGCTGACCTGTATAGTCTATTTGTTTTACCCTAAATTTATTTTTACCTGAGTTCGGAGAAACCTTAAACTCATATTCATGCTGATCAGCTGTACCAATTCCGTCTACTTCACCAATCTTCACCCATTTATTCCAACGGAACTGTTCAACTGTGTAGGTTAATTTACCGCTTTCATCCTTTGCAGACCATTTCAAAGTGCTGTTCTTGCCATCTACCTGCATTGATACAACATTAAATGTGCTCTTAGGCTTAAGAACTTCAGGGTTCAATACTTTTGGGGTGCAATCGTCGCTGTGTTCAATCTTCACAACAACTTTGTCGCCAACTTTAAGGCCAAGGTTTTTAAAATCTATTTCAAAAGCGCTTGAGTTTACTTCATCAGTGGTAACCTGGCCATTTACGGTTACCTCCTTTGCACAGAAACCTACACCACTGCTTGCAAACGGATTTTGCACATAAAGATTCTTACCCTGATAATTACCCTCAAGCACAATTACACCTGCGTGGCTTGTTCCCACAGCAAGCATTAATACACATAATACTTTAACTAAACGCTTCAATTTCACTGACTCAATATGCACAAATATAGAAAATGTAAAGTTCTGATTCTATTTGGTTAATATTTTTAGCGCTGCAATATTAACAACTTAATTTCAGATTTAAAAGAGTTTTTTCATTTTTCACCAGATAGGGGCAAAATTCGTTTTTTTTAGTGATTATTCCATAGGGAATACTACATTTGCAAAAAAACACCCGGATTGCAATCTATGAAACGACTTTGCTCACTTTTTGTTAGCGTTATTTTAATTGGTTTTATTAGCTCATGTGGTACTGGCAGTTCCTCTAAAAATAAGAAGGTGGCTAAAGGTAACCGCGTTTATGGTGGTGTGGTGCGTCTTAATGAAATAACCCCTTTCTTCGATCTTTATCCTTATTATATATACGATAATATATCATATCTAATTGCTTCTCAATTATATGATGGACTTGTTAGGATCAATCCAAAAGACCTTTCTATCGTACCTGATATTGCTAAAAAATGGGAAGTTGACACAAGTGGTACCATTTATACTTTCCACTTAACCAAAGGTGTTACATTTCAGGACGATCCTTGTTTTACCGACGGAAAAGGTAGGAAGGTTACTGCTGATGACTTCAAGTATTCAATGGAAAAATTATGTACGTTCAGCCCTGATAATGTTATCTATTCAATAACGTTTAAAGGTGTGGTAGAAGGTGCTGATGATTTTTATGAGCGCAGCAAGAAAGGTAAAGTAACTTCAGGTATAAGTGGTATAAAAGTTCTTAATGACTCAACTATACAAATTAAATTACTTGCCAGAAACCCTGGGTTCCTTAATGTGCTTGCAGGACCGGGCGGTTTTGTGCTTGCACAGGAAGCAGTTGAAAAATACGGACAGGGAATGCATGTGGGTACAGGGCCTTTCACGTTTAGCACAACTGCAGACTCTCAAAAGGTTGTATTAACAGCTAATCCAAACTATTTTAGATTTGACAGTGCTGGAAACCAACTCCCGTATATTGATTCAGTAGTAATTACTTTCGTTAATAATAAAATGGAAGAGTTTAATAGCTTCCAAAAAGGTAGCCTCGATTTTATAGTGGGTGTACCATCTTCACAAGTTGATAAAATGGTAGAAGAGCAAATAGCTGACTTCCAGCAAAAGCCACCTAAATATTTGCTTGCACGTGTACCAGAAATGTCAACCCAATATTATGCATTTAATATTTCCAAAGCTCCATTCAATGATGTAAGAGTACGTAAAGCCCTTTCTATGGCAATTGACAGGAACAAAATTATAAATGATATTTTAGAAGGTGAGGCATTTGCGCCTGGAATACATGGAATTACTCCTCCATCTTTCATGACATCAAAGAATCCGGAAGAGAATTACAATATTGCCAATGTAAAAGGAGATACACTCAATGTTGAATTGGCTAAAAAGCTTTTGGCTGAAGCTGGTTATCCAGAAGGCAAAAACTTTCCCTCTATAACACTTGAGCTCAATAGCGGTGGCGGGCTTAATACCAGTGTAGCAGTCGAAGTGCAAAAGGAATTATTGAACAATCTGAATGTAAAACTTAACTTGAATATTGTTTCTTTCAGCCAAAAACTGGCAGACTCACGTTATGGCAGGTTTGATATGGTTCGTGCAGGTTGGATAGCCGATTATGCTAATCCTGCTGACTTCCTAATGTTGTTTTATGGTGGTAATGTTCCTGATTCAATAGGAACAGCTTCTTACTATAATGTATCTCGTTATAAGAACCCAGAGTTTGATAAGCTATTTGAAATGGGCCGTTCTTCAAGTACTACAGCAAAGAGGTACCAATACTATTTACAGGCTGAGCAAGTGGCAATGAATGATGCACCATTAATGGTTCTTTGGTACGATCAAAATTATAGCCTTACCCGCTGGACTGTTAAGGACCTGTTCTCTAACCCTATGAAGTATGTCGACTTATCTTGTGTATATGTTGACGACCGTGGGTCAAAAAATGCTAAAGATTCTACCAAGAAAAAGTAATGCAGAAGAGCATTTCCATATGGCTTCGTACAATAGCAGGAATAATGCTATTTGCTATGCTTTATTACGTTGCAGGGTATAGGGTAGTATCATTCCTTATTATGCACAATGCCAAGAGTGATGCAGCAATGGCAATGAAGTTTGACAAAGCATCTTTACAAAACCTTGCATTTAATACTACAGAGTATAGCAAATTGAAATGGATAGAATCGGGCAAGGAGTTTTCTTATAATGGGCAATTGTATGATGTCGTAAGTAATTCCAAGGCTGATGGCATTAATACCATTACAGTATATGCCGATAAAAACGAAACACGCTGGGCACAGGCATTAAATGATTTTGTGAAACAATTCTTCCCTTCTAATAGTGATACCGGTAAAGGCATGAAGACTGCAGAGGCTATGGTATCAGCTTTTCAAAAAGAATACACTCCTCTCGCTTCTCTTAACGTAAGGTTCCCTTCAACGGAACAGGTAAAATATTTCCCTGCTGACAGGGAAATGATATGTATGGCTAGCCCTACAGGTGTTTGGCATCCGCCAACCCAGTGCTAAAAAGCTTTTTATAGGGCATTCTCTTTTTGAGGATGCGACTTTCTCATGTAGCTGTGTACATGGGTTCATTTTATAGCATTAATTCAAATTTTACTTATTATGAGAACATCTAAGATATTACTATGTATTGCCTTTATAATTACAGGCCTTTCAGTATTTGCACAAAACGGACTAACAGGAAAAGTTTCTGATTCTGCCAATGGTAGCGGGTTACCCGGTGCTGTGGTTTATATCCCCGATCTTAAAGTGGCTGCCCAAACTAATTCTGATGGAAGTTACACTATAAGCAACATTCCTAAAGGAACATTTGTGGTAGAAGTGCATATTTTAGGATATAAGGTTATTTCAGAAGCAATTAAGATTGATGGCATAGTAAATCAGAACTATTCTCTAATTGAGTCAGAATTTCAGGAAGATGAAGTGGTTGTTACAGGTAATTCTAAGGCATCGGAAGCGGAGCATAATCCACAACCAACTACTGATGTAACTAATGAATACCTTAACCAGCATTCTTCTACCAATGTAATTGATGCAATAGCCACTGCACCCGGAGTAGCTGTAATAACAGACGGACAAAGTATTGGCAAGCCTATAATAAGAGGACTAGGATATAACCGTGTACTTACTATAAACGACGGTGTTGAACAAGTTGACCAACCTTGGTTCGATGAGTTTGGTATTGAAGCCGACCCTGATGCTGTAAACCGTTATGAAATATTGAAGGGCCCAGGTTCACTTGCCTACGGTTCAGATGCAATTTCTGGTGTATTGAATCTTATTCCTGAAGATCCACTTCCTGCAGGACAAATAAAGGGAGATGTGTTATTCAATTACCAAAGCAATAATGGATTGATAAATAATATGGCTCACATTGCAGGAACAACCATGGGCGGAATTTCTTGGAGTGCAAGGGTAGATAATACCATGGCTCATGCTTACCAAAACCCTTATGATGGTTATGTTTTGAATTCACAATTCAGTAATTTCAATGCAGATGGTACTATAGGCATACATAAGAGCTGGGGCTACTCACAACTTCATGCCAGCTACTTTTATATGAATACAGGTATTGTAGATGGAACAAGAGACTCTGTTGGAAACCAGCTAATGCCGGTATATTATACAGGCATTACCCCAACTGCACCATTCCCTTTTGCTTATGTAGAGCCTAACCAACAAGACGAGAAAACATATACTCCTTTTGTTATTTACCAATATATCCACCACTATAAGTTAGTATGGGACAACAGCATTGCTTTGGGTAATGGTGCTATAAAAGCTATATTCTCATATCAAAGGAATCAACGCCAGGAAATGAATGACCCAACACAACCTAATGTGCCAATCATTTATTATAATTCTAATGCACTGACCTATGATGTACGTTATGTTGCGCCTCAAATAGGAAATTTCAACTTCTCAGTAGGTGCTAACGGTGTATACCAGGATTCTAAGAGCCTTGGATTTGTTCAATTAATACCTGATTATAATTATATGCAGATTGGAGGCTTTGCCATTGCCAGTGAAAAAATTGGCAAACTCAACCTGAGTGGTGGTATTCGTTATGATACTAGAACATTTACCGGTGAAGAGCACTGGGTATCTACTGATACACTTTCACCACAAGAGCCGGTGGCACCGAATACCCCAAACTCATTTGAAGAATTTGTTCCGTTTACTACTACTTTCAGTGGTATGTCCGGTAGTTTTGGAGCAACCTACGATTTCACCAAAACCGTTTATGCAAAGGCCAATATAGCCCGTGGATGGAGAGCACCAAACGTTAATGAATGTGCTGCCAATGGAGTTCATGATGGTACAGTGGTTTATGAAATAGGTGATCCTAATATCAAGCCTGAAACAAGTCTTGAAGAGGATATTGCATTTGGAGTAAACTCAAAAGATGTGAATTTTGAGGTTGATGGATTTATAAATACTATTTCCAATTTTATTTATGCAAGAGGCTTGCTGAGTGCAAATGGTGGAGACTCCACAAGTAATGCTTTAAGTGTAAATGGTACCTTGTTCCCAGATGCACCGGTATTTAAATATGAGAATGGGAATGCTCAATTGGAAGGGGGAGAAATGACCCTTGATATTCACCCTTCAGGATTAAAGTGGCTTGAAATCAACTCTACCTTGAGTTATGTTACCGGTGGCTTAACAGGTGTTAGCGATTCAACTAAGTATTTGCCATTTGTGCCGCCAATGCGCATCACTGCTGATCTGATCCTCCACTTTGGAAAGGTATGTTCATTTATAAAAGATGCTTATGTGAGGTTCGGTGTTATGAATGTTGCACAACAAAGCAATGTGTACAGGGAAGCAGCAATATATACTGCGCTAAGTTCTTCTTCAACTCCTTACGAATATGCTGCAAGCCAGAATGCTGAAGCAGGTTATACATTGTTTAATGCAGGTTTAGGAGGCCATATTTTAAACCATCGTGGAAAGGAAGCTTGCGAAATATTTGTTATTTGCAACAACCTAACCAATGTTGGTTATATGGATTATATGAGCAGGTTCAAGTACTATCCTTATAACCCATCTACCAATAGAGTTGGTGTATTTAACATGGGTAGGAACATTAGTGTTAAGCTTATTATTCCTATCAACTTCAGCGAAAAATCATCAACAGCAAGTAACTAATAATTAAAGCTATTTGGAGCCCTGTCCCGAGTATTCGGGATGGGGATTCCAAATACAATATTTTGGTGAATTATCTTGCAAATAAGCAATAGAATCAGTACATTTATAAAATGAAAAGAATTGCAGCCATATTTCTAACTCTGACTTTTCTGTTATACCTGGGTGGTATACAGTTAATGTATTGGGTAAAGATTGATGCTGCAAAACATAATGCCGCTGCTTTTATTAAGAATAAAAAATCTAACGAGAGCACTACAGAGTTTATTCTCACTTCTTCACAATACAACGCACTTAATTGGTCCGACAGGAACAAGGAGTTTATTGTAGATGGCCAGCGATATGATATTACTGCAATAGAATATGTATCGGGTGGAATAAAAATAACCTGCTACCAGGATAGCCCTGAAACCGAAGTGGTAAGTGCATTTCAGAAGTTTGCTGAACGGTTTTTTTCTTCTCATCAGCAATCGGGTAATACCGATACTGATGTGTTAAGCAAGATCACTAAAGAGTATTTACCTCTTAATATTGTTCTTGCGCCAGAGTCAACAATAAGCTCTTTTTCTTTCGTAATTTCAGAAAAGTCCTATTCATCTCTTTTATCTATTGCCAATATCTGGCATCCCCCGCTCAATTGTTAATTTAATAATGGTTGTTCTTAGTGCGTTTGTACTATAGAGCAATATTGATGTCTGTTGCAGGTAATAGCTTGTAGCCTTATAGCATCCCATTATAGTATTTATTTCAAACTTATTGTTTCACGTTTAATACTCAAGGCCATGAAAGGAATTGTTGATTTATATATAAAAGAGTCGCTACAGGAACTGGAAGCGATGCAGAAAAAATGTTCAGCCAGCATAAAGCCCCGCATAAAAATGCTTATTGCTTTAAAAGGTGAAGAACAGCTAACCAAAACACAGTTGGCGCAAAAACTGAATGTGGCTTATAACAGCATTACCAAATGGCAAGGCTTTTATGAGCAAGGCGGTATTGACAAACTGTTAGAATTTAAAATTGGTAATAACCGCTGGACCAATGGGCAGATGTTCTTGCTTCCACAAGAGATATACGATGCCATTGAAAAGCAACATAACATCGAGCCATTCCAGAGCTATGCGGCAATGCACCGCTGGGTTAAAGCAAATCATAAAACCACAATTAAATGCTCTACGCTTACAAAGTATGTAGACAATTACTTTGGCGATAAGCTAAACATAACCAGTACAGTGCAGTTGACAGTTAGTGAGTCACGCAAGGAATTGGAGAAGGTTCATGAACTTTTATTACCGCGTATGAAGCCACGTCTTAAAATGCTTCTCTGCCTTAAAAAGGGAAAGACCATGTCGAGACTTGGCTTGGCAAAAGAGGTGGGTGCCGCGTATGGTAGTGTGGCAAAATGGATAACCTTATATAAGCAAGGCGGTATGCAAAAGCTACTTGAATATAATGTTCTGGCGGTTATAACCCCCGAAGTGCATAAGTTCATTGAGAAACAATTTGCCGAGAATAAGTTCAAGAACTTTCCAAAGCTCTATGCCGAGATAAACGAAAAGTACATTCCGGGTATTAAGTACTTTACATTGCATAGGTATGTGCTCAGGCATTTCGAAGAAGAGCTAAAACTTGCTAAAGGCCCACAGTTAGATATTAAAGAGTCTCTGCAAGAGTTAGAAGGGCTGTATAAGAACTGTAAACCTCGCATTAAGGCCCGCATTTTTATGCTCATTACCATTAAGAACAATGCCGGCATCAGGAAATCTGAATTGGCTTTGCACGATGGCATTAAGCAAGATAGCGTGTACCGTTGGTGTAAGATATATGAACAAGGTGGTATTAATGCACTGCTCGATATTAAAATGAGCGGAAGGAAGAGATTTGTATTCCCACGTAATGTACATAACGCTATCGAGTTGAAGTTAAAACGTAGCCCTGCTATGAAGATCACTACCCTGCATAAATGGCTGGTATCTTCAGTTGCACCGGGTATAAGTTATAACAAACTATATAGGTATGTGCAATGGAATTTTGAGGACTTAACCATTGGTACAAACAAAAGTAGGAATACAGATTCCTTCGGTTACCACCGTGGTTTTGCCGCATAAGTATTGATGTTGTGTTTTGGTTGTCCGTAAACCCCGGTGCTTGCATCGGGGTTTCTTTTTGTAAACTTATTCCATCTTATGCTCATTATAAACTGCTGTAAATCATAGTGTGATTTATTGTTCACATTACGTTAACATTTCTGGTTTAGCCATTCAATACATTTACCGCATAAACCCTGAAACATTTATGAGAAAAACCACATCCCTTTTTGTATGTGTAATGTTATTTGTATGTACACAGTACGTTAACGCACAGCAAAACATTTTAAAATACGTTAAGGTTTACTTTAGCCAACCTGTCGATAATACCTATTCAAATACCGGTGTTAGTGCCAATTATGTGAATAATGCCATTTTCGATACGCTTGCAGCATATATAAACCGTGCAAAGTATTCGGTTGACCTTGAACAGTACGAATACCACACCTATTCAGGCGACCCGATATACACTGCAGTTAATAACGCTTACACCAGGGGAGTTAAAGTACGTTATATACAAGATGGAAGTGAAGCTTCCGGTAACACTGGTGTTGCAAAGCTCAATGCATCTATTCATGTTATTGCCAGCCCTACCACCAGCGGTTATGGTATTATGCACAACAAGGTTGTAATAATTGATGAATATAGTCCCGATTCTACCGAGGCTATTACATTGACCGGCTCGGCTGACTGGGATGCAGACATGAGTTCAGGAGATTATAATAATATGATCGTTTTCCAATCGAAGGTATTGGCAAGGGCATATACACACGAATTTGATATTATGTGGGGAGATACTACACATGGTGGGGCAGCAGGTTCTTCATTATTCGGGAAGTATAAACCTAATTCAGGCACTCACGTATTTCATATCGGGGGCTCTGAAGTGGAGCTTTACTTCAGCCCTTCTGATAGTACCAATAATCATATAATAGATGTTATTAAAAGCTCTAAAAATGAATTGTACTGTGGCATGAATGATTTTACCGATACTACCGATGCATGGAATATTGTATACAGAAAGACTGCCGGTGTGTATGCCACAGCTATACTCGACCAATATAGCTGCAATGGTTCTACACCCTATACCACAATATTGCCGAATGGACTGGGAAGTAACTTTGCAGGTTATGTAAACCCTACTTACCTTTATCATAATAAGTATATTATAACCGATCCTTCTGCGCCTTGCGATGACCCTAAAATATTAACCGGTTCTCATAACTGGACCCTTTCGGCCAATTCAGAAAATGATGAAAACACAGTAATAGTGCATAACGATACTATAGCCAACTTATACCTGCAGGCTTTTGCATCAGATTTTAAAGCTATTAGTGGTAGCGCATTAACCAAACTAAGTTTTTGCCCGGCGGCTGTGAACAATATTGCTGACAATGCATCTAGGCTTGACGTTTTCCCTAATCCATTTAATGGCAGCACCACAATTAACTATACCCCTGTAACCGATGGCAAAGTAACTATTGAAGTATTTAACGTAATGGGGCAAAAGATTAGTACGCTGGTTAATGGTCCATTACTTGCCGGGCAGCATGTATTTACATTTAATGGCCCTGGGGCTGGAGTATATATCCTAAGGATACAGGAAGGAGATAATACCATTGTTAAAAAGCTGGTTTTTGTAAATTAAGCCACGAATTACACGAATTAAATCCCCTCTTGTAGGGAATTTTTTGTCATTCTGAACGGTGTGAAGAACCCCGAAGGGCTCGTGAACACCATAATGGATAATTAGCTAATCGGTGAACAACCCGTCACTGCGAGCGTAGCGCGGCAGTCCCCAGTTTTAATACTGAGATTGCCACGTCTCCGCCAGCTAAGCGGATTCTCGCAATGACGATACAATATGATAAAAGAAACGCCTCTCCCGCTTGGGAGAGGAAGGGTAAGGGCAGGGTAGGTATACACTTTTAGCCCCTTCTATTTTATAATTAACTGATAGTCAATACTTAGACTTTCAAAAGCACATAAAAAGTGTTACCTTTTGTATACTTTTTTCAATTTCTAATGGATTGACACACCAAACCCGTCACTGCGAGCGTAGCGCGGCAGTCCCCAGTTTTAATATTGAGATTGCCACGTCTCCGCCAGCTAGGCGGATTCTCGCAATGACGATACAATATGATAAAAGAAACGCCTCTCCCGCTTGGGAGAGGAAGGGTAAGGGCAATATGTCAAAGAACACTTCACAAAATTAATTCAAATATTTATACTATGTAATAATATGTTAATAAATTATCAACAAGGCTATTTGTAATAAAGCTTGTAAAAATCAATCCCATTGCTTAAGTTTGGGTAATGAAGAAACTACTTCTGGTATATAGCCTAATACCACTAATTTGGGTAATTGCATTTATGAGCCTTGTTCATTACAAGAGCCACCCATATGGCGGTACACTTGAAAACTGTTTGGGTTATGTGGCGTACTTTTTTTGCTATTATGGAATTGGATTTATTATTTGGGCTGCCTTGCTGATTTTCATGAAAGTAAAAAAGAGAATCTCAACCAGGGAAATGGTAATTAATATTGTTCTTGTGGTTATAGCAGTTTCTCTATTATATTCTTGTTTTAAATTCAATGTATTTAACTTGAGTGACTACCTCGATTAATACGACTCCTCATTTTAAAGTAAATCCATAAGTCCTCCCTCTCAAGGGGAGGATTTAGGTGGGGCAGTTTTTGTCACACTGAGCTCGTCGAAGTGCCTATTCCATATTTCCCTATATCGCAAGGTGATAGTTACTCGCTTATTTATCATTTTTTAGGGGAGCTCGTGAATTTGAAATTATATAAATCTTCAAGGAAATTTCAAAATTCGTCGCAAAAAACCTATTTCATTACATAGTTTATACGATTTAACTATCACTTTGCTTGCTGATTGAAATATCTTTTTTATGTTGGGGAAATAAAATTTGTCGGTCACGATCAATTAAAAAACCAAAATAAATTTAACCCAATGAGTGAAGCTATTACTAATGCTGAATTAGATGAAATTAAAGACGATAATGAGATTGAAGTCGAGGAGCAAGATGACTTAACAGGGAAAAGAAAGATTTACACCGAACAAGGCGATCCTGAAGTAGATTCTTTATATAAGAAATTTCGCAAGGGTAGGTTGAATATCCAACCTGCATTTCAAAGGGAATTTGTTTGGGATAAAGTAAAAAGTAGTAGGCTAATAGAATCAGCACTTTTGGATATTCCGTTGCCAATGGTATACATCTCAGAAGAGAAAGATGGAGCAGAAAACGTAATTGATGGACAACAAAGACTGACGGCGTTTTTTTCCTTTATAGATGGGAGTTTTCCTGATAAGACCGAATTTAAATTATCTGGATTAAAGGTCTTCATAGAACTCAACGGTAAGAAATTCAGTCAGCTTTCTGATGAGCTACAAGAAAAAATAACAACGTATAAGCTAAGAGTTATCAAGTTCAAAAAGGAATCTGATGGCGATTTACAATTTGAGATATTCGCTAGAATAAATACTGGTTCAGTACCTCTTAATAATCAGGAGTTACGTAATTGCGTTTATAGAGGTAGGTTCAATGAACTTATTAAGGAGTTGTCTGAAGAAGACGATTTTAAATATGTCCTCGGGTTGTCAAAACCAGAAAGGCGAATGAAAGATAGAGAACTTGTTTTAAGGTTTGCAGCCTTTTATTTCAATACATATTTGAAATATAGGGCACCTATTAAAAAGTTTCTTAATGATACTATGGAAAAGCACCAGTACATTTCAATCGATGATGAGAATGAATTGAGAAATGCATTTAAAAATGCTGTTCATATTATTCGTTCAGTGCTAGATAAAAATGCTTTCAAAAGATTTTATCGAGGTGATGAAAAGAATGCAAATGGAAGATGGGAAACAAAAAAATTCAATGTTTCATTATTTGATATATTAATGTATTCGTTTGCTCAAGCAGATAAAAATACTGTCTTTCAAAATCTTGATAGAATTAGGGAATCATTGATTGATATAATGACAGAGGATGAGGCTTTTATTGATTCAATTGAATTATCTACTAGTAGTGTGACTGCAGTAGTAACCCGATTTGACAAGTGGAGATTGACTTTGCAAACTATTCTTGGTATCGCAACTAAAGAGCCAAGATGCTTTAGTTATGAGCTGAAAGAGGAATTATTTGCGAAAAATGATACTTGTTCAATCTGTTCAAACAAAATCAGGAATATAGATGATGCAGCAGTAGATCATATTAAACAATATTGGACTGGAGGTAAAACAATTCCTGAAAATGCAAGGTTGACCCATCGTTATTGTAATAATGCAAGGCCGAGGATTGAAGAGAATTAATAAATGGGCTTAAATAGTTTTTTTCCTCCCCTTACCCCCTCCAAAGGGGACAATCTGTTAGTGTGTTTTATACCCCGAGTTAAAACCCGGGGCTATTAATATTTCATCCCGCTGGGATTAAAAGCCGCCTTCTGGAAATAGCTGTTCGGAAGAGAAAATGAATTAGTGAAACGTGCATCCGCCTGCTGGCGGATAGCGAAGCGGCAAACAAAATTCTGTTTGAGTCCGCTTGCGGACGAGTTTATTTTGTTTAGTGGAAGGCAAGGCATTTTCAAGCTATTTGCAGGCAGCGGTGACCTTTCTTTTCATTCTTTTCTTTGCGTGGTTGGGAAAGAAAAGAATATGAAATAAAACGCTATTTGCCGTTTCCACTTTTCAAAAAACAATATCTTTGCGCCGTTAACCTTTTTATATGGCTAAAGTAACCATCGACGGCATAGAGATAGAAGTCCCAGACGGCACTACTATATTAAATGCTGCGCGTATGATAGGAGGTAAGATAGTTCCTCCGGCAATGTGTTACTACAGCAAGCTAAAACAAACCGGTGGCTATTGCCGCACCTGCCTTGTAAAGGTAGTAGCAGGTTCTGCTAAAGATCCCCGCCCAATGCCTAAGCTAATGGTATCGTGTTCTACCACGGTGCAAGATGGCATGGTGGTGCAAAATATTACCTCACCCGAAGTGCTTGAGGCACGTAAGGGAGTGGTTGAGTTCCTGCTTATTAACCATCCGCTCGATTGCCCTATATGCGACCAGGCAGGGGAATGTAAATTGCAAGACTTAGGTTACGAACATGGCCTGGCTAAGACCCGTTACGAGTTTGGCCGCCGTACCTTCGAAATGAAAGATATTGGCAGCAAGATAAAGCTCCACATGACCCGTTGCATACTCTGTTACCGCTGTGTGCGTGTAGCAGAACAGCTTACCGATAAGCGTGTGCATGGTGTAATGAATCGTGGCGATGTAGCTGAGATAAGCACCTATATTGAGAATATTATTGAGAACGATTTTTCAGGAAACGTAATAGACGTGTGCCCTGTGGGTGCGCTTACCGATAAAACATTCCGCTTTAAGAGCCGTGTATGGTATGCCAAGCCTATGGATGCCCACCGCGATTGCAAAAAATGTTGTGGTAAAGTAGTATTGTGGATGAAGGGCGATGAGGTAATGAGGGTATCGGCACGTAAGGACAAGAACGAAGAAATTGAAAACTTTATTTGTAACGAATGCCGTTTTGAAAAGAAGAAAAAGGAAGACTGGACAATTGAAAAAGAAACCCATGTTGACCGTCATTCTGTAATTGCTCAAAACCATTACGAACATCCTAAGCAATTGAAAATGGGTCATACTCACCTTGAGCAGATGAACCCGAATACGCCTCCGCAAACCGATAAAAGCAAGTTACCGGCCCCAAAGACAGATAAGAAATAACGAATTTCGAATAAGAAATGTCCAATATTGAAGTAGAATGCAATTAGAATTTAAAATGAATAGTGAACAAAAAATATTGAACGTTAGAGTTTCCCCTAAAACTTCATCATTCATTATTGGATATTCGATATTCAGTATTATATAGTATGATAACCACCGGATTCCTTATATATAAGATAATATTGGTGGTGGTGGTTTTCACCATATCTCTGCTTATTGCCATGTATTCTACCTATGCTGAACGTAAGGTGGCTGCCTTTATGCAGGATAGGATTGGTCCCAACCGTGCTGGACCATTTGGTCTTCTTCAGCCTTTGGCCGATGGTGTGAAAATGTTCATGAAGGAAGAACTTATTCCTACTGTATCAAATAAGTTCCTGTTTATTCTTGGTCCAAGTGTTGCCATGTTCACATCATGCATTACCGGTGCTGTGGTTCCCTGGGGTACATCATTGCAAATTGGCGGACACGATTATCCTTTACAGGTAACCGATATCAATATTGGTCTGCTGTACGTTTTTGCAGTTACATCTATAGGTGTATATGGTATAATGATAGGTGGTTGGGCATCGAACAATAAGTATTCACTGATGGGTGCTTTGCGTGCATCTTCACAAATGATCAGCTACGAAATTGCAATGGGGCTTTCTATTATAGCCCTGGTAATGCACACAGGTACACTTAGTTTCAGGGAAATTGCAGCCATGCAAACAGGCTGGCACTGGAACATTATTTACCAGCCATTAGGCTTCCTTATATTCCTTATCTGCGCTTTTGCCGAAACCAACCGTACACCTTTCGATCTTCCTGAAAGTGATTCAGAGCTTATTGGCGGTTACCATACCGAATACAGTAGTATGAAACTGGGTTTCTACCTTTTTGCCGAATACATTAATATGTTCATTTCATCTGCGGTAATATCTACTCTTTACTTTGGCGGTTACCACATGCCATTTATCGGCAGGCTTGGTTTATCGCACAACTTCGAGGCTATTTTAGGAATTGTTTTCCTTTTCGGAAAAATATTCTTCTTCATATTCTTCTTTATGTGGGTAAGATGGACCTTACCTCGTTTCAGGTACGACCAGTTAATGAATTTAGGCTGGAAAATATTGATACCTTTGTCAATAGCAAACGTAGCATTGACGGGGACATTAATGTGGCTTTTTCATAGAATATAATTAAGAACAAGATGCAGGCACTAACCACACGGGCTAAGGTAGCAGTAAACAAAAAGATGTCGTTCAAAGAACGCATTTATTTGCCTGCCATTATTGGTGGAATGGCTCTTACCATCAAGCACTTCTTTATGAAGAAGGTTACTGTATCTTATCCTGAAGTACAACGCCCTTTCGCTCCTGTTTACCGCGGCCACCACGTATTAAAGCGTGATGAGAATGGCGCTGAACGCTGCACCGCCTGCGGACTTTGTGCCGTAGCTTGTCCTGCAGAAGCTATTACCATGGTTGCATCGGAACGTAAAAAAGGAGAGGAGAATTTATACAGGGAAGAAAAGTATGCATCGGTTTACGAGATAAATATGCTTCGTTGCATCTTCTGCGGTTTATGTGAAGAGGCTTGTCCTAAGGAAGCGATATTCCTTACCGATAAAACAGTAAGCAGTGATTACAGAAGAGATGGCTTTGTTTATGGAAAGGATAAGCTGGTAGAACCAATGGATAAGAATAAGCGGATAGATGTTTCTAAGCGCCAGACCCCGGAGGTTGCTGAGTTCAAGAAGCACCCTGAGTATGCCCACAACAAGTTAAACAACAAATCGCTCAACGCATGACGCAATATCTATTCGTTATACTTGGGATACTTGCTGTTTTGTCTGCGCTAATGGTGGTCTTCACCAAAAACCCTGTGCATAGTGTACTTTACCTTGTACTTACTTTCTTCGCCATTGCCGGCGAATACATTTTGCTTAATGCTCAGTTCCTGGCTATTGTAAATATTATTGTTTACGCAGGCGCCATTATGGTGCTCTTCCTGTTTGTAATAATGTTATTAAACCTGAATAAAGAAACCGAACCTCATAAGAACCAATGGCTGAAATTTGCTGCCGTGGCCGCCGGAGGTTGTTTATTAATTGTACTTGTAGGCACGCTAAAAGGTGCCGATGCTATTACCCAAAGCCCGTTTAATAATAATACCGGCCTTATTGAAAATTTAGGGAAGGTATTGTTCAGCCAGTTCTTGTTACCATTTGAAGTATCATCCATACTTTTCCTGGCTGCAATGGTTGGTGCGGTAATGTTGGGTAAAAAAGAGATTAAATAAACTATGTCGGCAATAAACGTTATTCCTATTCACTGGTACATTATACTGAGCAGCATTCTGTTCAGCATTGGTGTTACGGGTGTGCTTTTCCGCCGCAATGCAATTATAATTTTCATGTCCATCGAGCTTATGCTGAATGCTGTAAACCTTTTACTGGTGGCATTTTCAGCATATCATAACGATGCAGCCGGACAGGTATTTGTATTCTTTACAATGGCAGTAGCAGCAGCAGAAATAGCTGTGGGCCTTGCTATATTGGTGGTTATGTATCGTAACACCAAATCAACAGATATTGACATTTTAAACCGACTGAAAGGATAGTATGATACAACTCGCCGGTTTAATACCACTCTTTCCGCTGATAGGCTTCCTTATTATAGGCCTGTTGAACAAAAGGCTTTCAAAAGGCCTGGTGGGGATTATTGCTTGCGGCGCATTACTTGCTTCCTTTGTTGTTGCGCTGGGTATCTTCTTCAATATTTCTGGCCATTCAGTTGAAGTGCCAATAATGGACTGGATAAAAGCGGGCAACTTCACAGCGAACTTTTCATTCTTACTCGATCCGCTTTCTTCAGTATTCTTACTCATTATAACCGGTGTTGGTTTCCTCATCCATGTTTACTCTATTGGGTATATGCACGAAGATGAGAACCAGAATATTTTCTTCGCATACCTGAACCTATTCATATTCTTTATGCTCATGCTCGTTATGGGTTCCAGCTACATATTAATGTTCGTAGGTTGGGAAGGTGTAGGGCTTTGTTCTTACCTGCTCATTGGTTTCTGGTACAAGAATAAATCATATAACGATGCCGCTAAAAAGGCATTCATCATGAACCGTATTGGTGACCTTGGTTTCCTTCTCGGAATGATCTTAATATTCACCACATTCCACACTACTGATTATAATGGAGTGTTCCAGCAAGCTAACGGCTTCCTTTCTGGTAACGGAATTATTACTGCCATAACCTTATTGCTCTTTGTCGGTGCAATGGGTAAGAGTGCACAAATTCCTTTATACACCTGGTTGCCCGATGCAATGGCCGGTCCAACACCGGTATCAGCCCTGATACATGCTGCAACCATGGTTACTGCAGGTATATATATGGTAGCGCGTTCAGGTATTTTATATGCACTGGCTCCTACATCCATGTTTGTGGTTGCGCTTACAGGTGCGGTGACTGCAGTATTTGCAGCGAGCATAGCCCTCACCCAAAACGATATTAA
>DATHOD010000050.1:0-2122 GCA_035485295.1 Bacteroidia bacterium | reverse complement strand
AAGATACTTGTGACATAGTTATAGAAATTTATATGTAAGGTTGTTGTATTAGTCGAAAAAAGAGAGAGAACCCAAAAGGTCCTCTCTCTTAATACAAATATAGTAAATTTTCTTGATTACAGCGTCATCTTGACACCAACTGTTTGACAAGCAGTAAATGGGTTAGTAGCCCTATATGCATATGACACTCCAAATATGGAATGGTTCTTGCCAAATGGCACTTGTAATGTAATACCTGCGCATGGTCCTGTAAAAGCAGTTAAACGGCCACCAGTAGTTGGGTTTGTGCTAAGTGAACCAGTAATGCCATTCATATAGTCATAACCAATACGAACACTTAAAAAAGATTTGAAGCCATACTCTACTCCCAGCATTTCCTCATCTTGTTCGAAAGAATTAGAGGTAAAATTAGCCGCTACTGTTATTCTATGAAAACTCCTGCCGGAACTGTCTTTCATAATATGAAAATCGTACGCAGCGCCCATATTAACCAAAGAAGGCAATTCATACCCCTGTGATCTTTGCTCAACAGTCATTGAAGCTGAGCTACCTGTTACTGAGCTATTAGGCAGAGGGGTTTCAAATGCAAGCCCATCACCTGAATATTTCATTTGCGGGCCAACGTTATTAAGCGCTATACCAAAATGTATCTGCTTTTTATCACCTGCTACATATTGTATTCCTGCATTTACAGCGATACCGAATGCAGTTACGTTAGATATAGCTTCAGATATCAACTTTACATCGAGGCCTCCATATATATTATCAGAAAAGCCTCTGGCATAAGAAAGGTTTATATTAATATATTCTGGGTTATATGACCCTACTCCGCCATCAGGATTATCAAAATTAGTTATCTGTATGCTACCGAAATTCATTGACATGATAGATAAACCCAGTACACCTGATTCTCCCACATGCTGGCAAAAACCAGCAGCAGAAATATTAATGCCACTACCGCCCAAATAATTGGTACTGCCTAATATTACCTCTGTTTTATTGGTAAATGCAGTACCGGCTACATTAAGAAACTGAGCCTCAACACCTTGCACACAAGAGGAATTAGCATTGGCAAAACCAGAGGATGCTGCCCAAGGATTAATAAGCAACTCAGAGGCACCAGACTGTCCCGACCTTGTAGGGTCGCCTGCCTTTACATTGCTGCAAAACAGGAAAACTGCAACCCCGGTTGCAATTACTAATGTTGTACTTCTCTTTTTCATACTCGCTATTTAATTTTTTATTTACAAAACATAAAGCACCACCCTGAAATCCTTCAGGGTGGTAAGTATTTTTTTAATATGAGTTAAGATCAACCGGCCTCATTACTCCAAACCATTTCAAATTTCTTTGACCAACGTTTGGCACATTTACATTGATAAGATACATACCGCTCGCAATTGGCACACCATACTGGTTTTTAAGCGTCCAGTCGGTATAAGTAATCGGGCTGTTCTTATTTATAACTGTTATAAGTGTACCATTCAGGGCAAATATAGATATGGTACAAACAGGAGGCAAATTGGTAATTCTTACCCTTGTGTCAAGCCTGTCGCTTTCATAAGGAGAATATGCGTAGTATGGATTAGGTACAACATTTATTAACCTTAATGCATTTGATGCTGCTGTTGCATTATCTGTTTCTACTGCAAGTCCGCTGGTATTGAATGAATACATCGGATAATTATTATTATCAGGTGTATTATTCCTCCAGCTATTTCCATTAATAGGAGCACCATATCCGGTATCGTAAGGCTTTGCAACTCGTAGACGTACTGTAACATCTGTTTCAAGAATGCTATGGCCCTGTACAAGCATTGGTATTCCTGCCCACATAATATCGCCCAGCACTTTGCCCTTATATATAGACGCAGGTACTCCATTAACAAACAATGAGTCAGCTACCCTATCACCATCGTACATTGGTATGCTATATTGACCATTATTATTATGCCCTAACACATATATATAATGCTTTCCACCAAAAACAGATGTTACCCCAAATAAAGTAGCAGCGCCTATTGAACTGGCGTTCGGCCTAAACACTACAGAATCAGGGTTCCACTGCATATCGCGACCATTATCAGTATTGAGCCATGAGTCTTCACCATAAGCCATATTC
>DATHOD010000049.1:0-19289 GCA_035485295.1 Bacteroidia bacterium | reverse complement strand
CTATTTTATTTGGATAAATCTATTTTAATGCTTACTTTAGCGTTTGTAGAATTAGCCTCATGAATAGTACCATTACCCAAAGTGTTAAAAAATACCTGAATTACGCCTTTTTCGGGGCTATTTTCTTATCGGGTAATGCTATTGGGCAAAATGCAGCCAGCACAGTAAAGTCTAATTCTTTCTCAGCTTGTACTAATCCAAAGGGTGGTACCACGCAAGCCCGCGATTATAAAATCAACTGGACAAAAAAGCCTTTCGACCACAAGTTGTTTATTGAAAACAAAGGCCAATTCGATACCGATATACATGCAACTTCTAAAATACTTTTTCAGGCAAGGCTAGGCGATGTAGCTGCCTACTTTACCAATAACGGAATAACTTACCGCTATAACGATGTGGCATCTGTTAAGAAGAAATTTGGAAACAAGCCACCTGACCCGGATCAATTAATCGGTAAAAAGATCCCAATCTATTATCTTACTTCAACATGGGAGGGTGCAAATCCTAACGTTAGTATTGAAGCCAAAGAAGAAGAATCATATTACTATACCTATCCTAAAGGTACAACAGGTTCAATAAAGACTAACATATTTAAGAAGCTGCTCTACCAGAATATTTACCAGGGAATAGATATTGAATATACTTTTCCGGAAGGAGATAAAACCGGATTCAAATATTCTATAATTGTTCACCCGGGTGCTGATTTATCGAAAGTGAAATTGCTATATAGTGGCAATAAAGGAATGCTGATTGATGCGCAAGGTGAGGTTATAATAAAGAGTGGTATTGGCGAATTAACGGAGCATGCTCCTGTTAGTTTTTACCAGGGTGGAGCAAGTATTAATTCAGCTTATGTATTAAATGGAAATGAAGAGTCATTTAAGATTATTGGTTCGTATGACAATACACAAACCGTTGTTATTGACCCTTGGGTAACCAATCCTAATTTTACCGCGCCTTACGACAAAGCATACGATGTAGATTATGACCAGTTTGGCAATGTGTACGCATATGGTGGTACCAGTCCATATCAGTTAACTAAGTTTAATGCTGCGGGTGTTCAGCAATGGACATATGTTGCAACCCCTTTAGATCTGTGGGGTTATTATGGAGATTTTTGCGTGGACAAAGTAACAGGTACAAGTTATGCTACAGAAGGCTTTAATGGTTCGGGTGCCCATGCTGTAAAAGTAAATACCTTGGGAGCACAGGTTGCCGTTTACCCCGGAAATGCAAGTATGCTGGAAATGTGGAGGCTTGCATTTAACTCATGTACCCGGCAGATTGTTATTGGTGGTGGTGGAACAAATTCACCTAATACCCAGGCAGCCATGTTAGATACTAATATGGTTACTATTAACCCGGTTAACCCGCTTGCTACAGCTTCTTGCTGTCGTGACGTATGTCTTATAGCTCTGGATCCTGTAACCAGTGTGGCTTATATGGCTGTAGCCCAAAGCACAGGCCCCGATGATTTGATGGCATTGCCTGTACCTGCTCTTACTCCCGCTAACTACATTGCTGCCGATGCATACACATTTCAGGAGGTTTTTTCTGTTACATATGTTTCTACAGGTGCGGGAGAGGCGAATGGTATGAACGGTATGGCAGCCAGTCCTAACTGGCTATATATGTATGACGGGGCCACACTTACAAAAGTTAATAAGCTTACTGGTGCCGCAGTTGCCACCAAAGCAGTTACAGGTACTTCTTTTCAATGGGGTGGCTTAGACGCCGATGCCTGTGATAATGTATATGTAGGTGAAAATTCAGCCGTGCAAATTTATAGCCCTGCTCTTTCTTTAATCTCCACTATTGCTTTAACTAATACTGTTTACGATGTGGTATTGGGTCCGAACTTTTCTACCTTGTATGCAGGCGGAAATGGTTATGTGTCGTCTGTTAATATTACTTCGGCGCCCAGCGTAACTATTACTGAGGCAATTACGCCTACCACTTGCAGTGCATGTGTAGGTAAAGCAACACCAACTTTATTATTGTGTGGCGCTCCGCCTGCAACTACACCTACTTATTTGTGGAGCAACGGACAAACTACACAAACTGCTACTGGTTTATGTAAAGCAACATATACTGTAACTATGACGCTGGGATGTGGCGATGTGTTCAAGGATACGGTAACTATAACATCAGGCGGTTCCGGTGGACTTAATACTACTCAAACACAAACCAATATAAAATGTTTTGGCGCTACTAACGGTAGTGCAACTGTTACTCCAACAAATGGAACAGCTCCATATACTTATGTATGGTCGAATGGCGGAAGTGGTGCAACGGTTAATGGCCTAAGTGCCGGAACATATTCAGTAGTAGCAAGTGACGCTTCTTGCCTTTCAGATACTTCTTTCTTTACAATTACTCAACCAACTCAATTACGAGATTCCATTATATCTACTACAGCTGTAACTTGTAATGGCGGTAGCGATGGTACTGCTACAGTTGGAGTTAAAGGTGGAACAGCCCCATATACTTATTCATGGGCTCCCTCAGGCGGTGCAGGTGCTACCGGTACTGGTTTTGCAGTAGGTACTACTTATACTGTGACTGTAACCGATGCAAATGGTTGTACGAATACTGCTACCGCAACGGTTACGCAACCTGCTTTATTACGAGATTCTATTTCAGCTACAACTAATGTGACATGTTATTTAGGTACGAATGGCACAGCTACTGTAGGTGCCAAAGGTGGTAATGGCGGATTTACTTATAGCTGGAGCACTGTGCCGATTCAAACTACAGTTACCGCCACTAATTTAAGTGCCGGTAGTTATACTGTAACAGTAACAGATAGTAAGGGTTGTACAAATACAGCCATAGCTACTATCACTCAGCCTGCACAAATGAGAGATTCTATAATAGCCATTACAAATGAATTATGCTTTGGAAGTAGCACAGGTAGTGCAACCGTAGGTGTGAAAGGCGGCACAGGAACATACACTTTTAGCTGGACTACAGTACCAATACAAACTACTGCTACTGCAAGTAATCTTAGTGTGGGTACTTATACCGTTACAGTTAGTGACGCTAATTTGTGTTCTACAACAACACATGTTACCATATCGCAACCTGCGCAGCTGAGAGATTCTATAGTTACCAGTTCAAACGTTAAGTGTTTTGGTGGCAATACCGGAAGTGCTACGGTAGGAGCAGCAAATGGAAGTACTCCCTATACTTATAACTGGACAACGGTTCCTGCTCAAACCACCGCCACGGCAACTAACTTAAGCGCCGGAACTTATACTGTAACTGTAACAGATGCTAACTTGTGTACAAACACTGCAACGGTTACAATCACTCAGCCAGCAAAATTAACAGTAACAGCTGCAGGTTTTGCTGCTACATGTAATGACTCTTGTAATGGGCAAACTGCCGTAATACCTGCCGGTGGAACAACACCTTATAACTATTTGTGGGAACCTTCAGGAAATGTAAATGCCAGCCAGACTAAAATATGTGCGGGTACTGACAGTATATATGTAACAGATGCCAATGGCTGCAAAGCAGATACCGCTGTTACTGTAACCAAGCCCACAGCAATTACTATAACTACAAGCGCAACTACTGCTAATTGTGGCTTGCCAGATGGAAGTGCAACTGCTGTAGTAGGTGGTGGTACTGGCCCCGGATATACTTATTTGTGGAGCAATTTGGCAACAACACCAAGCATAACAAATGTGGCTCCCGGAAGTTATTGTGTAACCGTAACCGATGCTAACAAATGTGTTGACACGGCTTGTGTAACTGTGCCTAATATTCCAGGTGAAGTAGCAAGTATATCAGGAACAACTAATGTGACATGTAATGGCGGTAATGATGGAACTGCTACTGCTACACAAGTAGGTGGTATTGGCCCTTTTAGTTATAGCTGGAATACTGTTCCTCCTCAGCTTACACAAACAGCCACTGGGCTTAGTGCAGGAAGTTATACAGTGACTGTTACTGATGCTGCTTCGGGTTGCCAGTCAACTGCAGTAGCAACAATAACAGAACCAGCATTAGTTGTAACTACCCCAGGACCTCCACAAACAATATGTAATGGCCAGAGTGCTACAATGAGTGTTGCCAGCGTGGGTGGAACCGGACCCTATACCTATACATGGAACCCGGGTGGTTTAACGGGAGCAACAGTAACAGTATCGCCAACAGTAACTACAACCTATACAATAACAACAACCGATGTAAACGCATGCCCCGGAGCCCAGGTAACAATAGTGATAACGGTGAATCCGCCATTGAGTATTGTTGCAAGCCCTACAAGAGCCATGTGCCCGGGAGGTAATGTAACACTTAGTGCAGTGGCTGCAGGTGGCGACGGAACCTATACCTATAACTGGATGCCGGGTAATTTGAGCGGAGCCAGTGTAAATGTGTCGCCCGCAGTAACTACAATATATACAGTAACAGTGAACGACGGTTGCGGTACACCTGCAGCTACAGCTACCGAAACAGTAATTTTAGATCCGCTACCCGTGGTAAGCTTTACGGCTGATACTACAAATGGATGTTACCCGGTGTGCATCAACTTTAAAGATATGAGCACCATAACATCAGGAGGTTTAAACAAATGGCAATGGACCTTTGGAAATGGAGGCACATCAGGTCACCAGGATACAACGTATTGCTATATGACCCCGGGAGTATATACTGTGGGCTTAACAGTAACCTCTGATAGTGGATGCAGTTCAAGCCAGACGGTACCTAATATGATAACTGTATATAATCATCCAACGGCTAAGTTTACGGCATCTCCTCAACCGGCTACTATAATAGATCCAACAATTAATTTTACTGATCAAAGTACAGACGATTATGGAATTGTAAATTGGGCGTGGACATTTGGTGATCCTTTAGATGGTACAAGCTTGTTGCAGAACCCTGTTTATACATACGCTGATACAGGAACCTATTGCCCAAGGTTAATTGTTACGAATAAATATGCCTGCGTAGATACTGTAACGGAATGCATAGTAATTGATCCTTTCTTTACCTTGTATATACCTAATGCCTTTAGCCCTAATGGCGATGGGGTGAATGATATATTTACAGCGAAAGGAACGTATGTATGTGGATTTCAGATGTATATATTCGACCGTTGGGGTATGCAATTGTTCTATACTGAAGATATAGATAAGGGCTGGAACGGAACAGTGAACGGCGGCCAGATAGTTGAGCAGGAAGACGCGTATATATACCTCATATATGCAATAGATTGTATTCAGCACAAAAAGCATTCATATATCGGTAAGGTATCCATCATTAAATAGCTCTTCGGCTGTTTAATATCATTTCCCCGAATTAGTATAATTACTAATATTGTAGTATAAATGGAAACAATGGTGACCGAGATAACTCATGGTATAAAGATTAGTGTACAAAGTGTATACGAATCGGGCCATTCCCGTCCCAAGCAAGGTTATTATGTGTTTTCATACCGCATATCCATTGAAAATAAGAGCGATGCAACTGTGCAGCTTAAGCGTAGGCATTGGTATATTTTTGATTCTATTGCGGGCTGGAATGAAGTAGAAGGCGAAGGTGTTGTTTCGCAACAGCCAACATTATATCCCGAGGATGAATATCAGTACGAGTCTTTTTGCCCGCTTATGAGTGAAGCAGGAAAAATGTACGGTACTTATTTGATGGAAAATAAAAAAGATAATTCTACGTTTCTTGTCCGTATACCTATGTTCGAACTAATAGCCCCATACCGTTTTAATTAATCACATTATGTACAAGCGTTCCTTTCTTTTAATACTAGTAGTTTTTGCCGGTATTTTTAATCAAGCCTCAGCGCAAAAATCATCAAGGCATTTAATACAATTTTCAGGTGTTGTGGTAGGTAATGGCGATCTAAAGCCTATACCGTATACAGCAATTCTTATAAAAAGTAATTACCGCGGTACTATCTGCGATAATAACGGGTATTTTTCATTCGTTGCTCAAACTGGCGATACTATTGAGTTTTCATCTATCGGCTATAAGCAGAATTCATATACTATCCCTGACACATTAACTGACAGGTACGCGCTCATTCATCTTATGGATAAAGATACTAATGTGCTTCATGCAGTAATTGTTTATCCATGGCCTTCCCGCGAAGCGTTTAAGCATGCATTCCTGCAACTTAATATACCTGACGATGACCTGGACAGAGCAAAGAAAAATATTGCACTGGCTGAAAAAAGGGCTAAGATGGAAGGAATGCCAATGGATGCTAATGCTAATTTTATGAATACTATGCAGCAAGAATACAGCAAGCTGTATTATGCAGGGCAACTTCCTACCAATAACCTTCTTAACCCGCTTGCCTGGTCTTCTTTCATACAGGCATGGAAGAATGGAGACCTCAAGATTCAATAAAGTAATTCTTCCAATAAAATCCACTTCCCGGCGTTAAGTATCTTTGTCACCCTATTTAGTTTATAGTGAATAAGTTGAGGACCCGAATATTCCTTTCTGTAATAATTGTTTTTATTTTTTCCTTTGTTGCTTGTGCACAGCAAGCATATATAAAGGGAACCATAAAAGATAGCTTGGGGCTACCTGTACAGGATGTGTTAGTCGGCCTTGTAGGCGGTACTCAACAACCTGTATATACTGATAGCGTCGGACATTATAATTACGTAATACCGGCAGGCAGGCAAGTTGAGGTATTGTACTTCCACCCGGGTTTTCTTGCCCAACATTGTATTGTAACGCTAAATAGTGGAGAAACACACGAGTTTAATACTGTGTTGCGCATGTCAGCCGGTACTAAGTTGAATGGTGTAGAAGTAGTAGGAGCAAGGCACAGTGCGCAGGAAGCATATGAACTAGATCCCAAGGTGGTAAATTTCATCCCTATGCCCTCAGGCGATTTTAACGCCATACTAATGACACAACCGGGTGTATTCAGCCGAACAGAATTGGGTTCTGAATATTCTGTTCGAGGTGGAAGTTATGATGAGAATTTAGTCTATGTAAATGGTATTGAAATTTATCGCCCGTTCTTAATACAGCAAGGGCAGCAGGAAGGCTTGAGTTTTGTAAACCCCGATCTTGTGTCTTCTGTTGTCTTTTCAGCCGGGGGCTTTGAAGCAAAATACGGTGATAAAATGTCATCGGTATTAGATGTTACGTATAAAAAACCAACCCAGTTTGCAGGCTCGGTTTCTGCAAGCCTTTTAGGAGGAAGTATGCATTTGGAAGGTACTGATAAGAGCCATAGGTTTACCTGGATAATGGGTGTTCGGTATAAATCAAATCAATATCTTCTTAACAGTCTTGATATTCAAGGTGACTATAAACCTAAGTTTGCCGATGCACAAGTGTTTATGACCTATGCCCTATCTGACAGGCTTGAGATCGATGTATTGGGGAACTACGCATTGAATCAATATCAGTTTGTACCCCAAAGTGAAGAAACTTCATTCGGTACTATAAGCCAGGCATATCATTTACAGGTATATTTTCAGGGGCAGGAGGTTGATCTATATAAAACTATTACCGGCGCTGTTTCATTATTGTATAAAGTAAATGACAAAGTGAATTTGCGCTTCACTACTTCTGCATATAACGACGTGGAAAGCCAGGATTACGATATTGAGGGAGATTACCTGATTAGCCAGTTAGAAACTAATTTGGGCAGTTCAAGCCTTGGTAAGGCTGGTTATGGAATTGGTGTGGGTTCGTATCTTAATCATGCCCGTGATGATATAAATGCGTTTGTGTATAGTTTTCAGCATACCGGTACTTTTGACTATAACAAGAATAGTAAACTATTATGGGGCTTTACGCTTCAACATGAGCAAGTAACAAGTCAAACAAGCCAGTGGAACCTTATTGATTCGGCAGGCTATTCATTGCCATATAGTGCAAGTATTCTGCAATTGCAGAATGTAGTTAAGACCTATGATACATTGCAGTCGAACCGTATTATGGCTTTTGCAGAGAACGTAACCCGCTGGCAAACCGCAGATACAGGTATTTTTACATTTACTGCAGGCGTAAGAACCAATTACTGGGACATGAATAAAGAAAATGTAATTAGCCCCAGAGCAACCCTTGCATTTAAACCGAATTGGAAACATGATGTGCTTTTCCGCCTATCATCAGGCTTGTATTACCAGCCTCCTTTCTATCGTGAAATGATGGACCAGTATGGGCAATTGCATACAAATATTAAAGACCAGGAATCGGTGCATTATGTAGCCGGTGCCGATTGGAATTTTAAAATGTGGCACAGGCCATTTAAGTGGGTAACCGAAGCGTATTACAAGGATCTGGTGAGTGTGATCCCCTATGAAATTGATAATGTTGCTGTAAATTATTTCCCGACTCAAACTGCAAAAGGTGCTATAGAAGGTATTGATATGAAGGTAAATGGTGAGTTTGTAAAGGGCCTCGAGTCGTGGTTTAGCTTATCGGTTATGCAGGCTAGATACCTTATTAATAATGCATCATACACTAATTATTATAATAGTTATGGCCAGCTAATAGAACCAGGAATTACAGCTAATACTACTCCAACTGATAGTGTGAAACATTACCTGGGTTCACAACCCATGCCAACCGATGAGCGTGTAACAGCAAGTTTCTTCTTCCAGGATTATTTACCGCGCAACCCGAATTTTAAAATACATCTTAACTTATTATTTGGTACAGGTATTCCTTTCGGAGCACCAAGTAAGACATTATACGGAGATACCTTGCGCACACCTTTTTACACCCGAGTAGATATTGGTTGTTCTTACCTTGTAATAGGAAAGAAAGGGCAAACAAAAACCGGAGTTGCAAAATACTTCCATTCGTTATGGATAGGACTTGAAGTATTCAACCTGTTGCAAGCAAATAATGTAATATCATATAACTGGATTGCCGATGCCAGTGGCAGGGAATATGCCGTACCGAATTACCTTACGGCACGTGAGGTAAACCTTCGGGTGATGCTGGACTTTTAGTATCCCTGAAATCCTTATAGATAAAGCATATTGTACGGTTAATAACTTTTATCGTAGGGTATGGTTTCTTTACTAATTTTGCCTCATCTAAATATTTAAAACCATGAAAGTAACCGTTGTAGGTGCAGGAAATGTAGGGGCTACCTGTGCTAATGTTCTTGCCCAAAAGGATATAGTAAATAAAGTTGTCCTTATTGATATTAAAGAAGGCACCTCGGAAGGGAAGGCCCTGGATATTTGGGAGGCTGCACCAATTAACGAATACAGTACAAGAGTAGTCGGATATACCAATGACTATTCACATACAAAGGATTCTGAAGTAGTTGTTATTACATCAGGATTACCACGTAAACCGGGTATGAGCCGTGATGATTTGATCGCTACCAATGCAGGTATCGTTCGTTCGGTTACCGAAAACGTTATAAAATATTCGCCAAATGCTAAGATCATTGTGGTATCGAACCCACTTGATGTAATGACATATTGCGCATATCTTACAGCTAAGGTAGATTCAAAGAAGGTATTTGGAATGGCAGGTATATTGGATACAGCCCGTTACCGCGCTTTCATTGCTGATGCATTAAATGTATCTCCTAAAGATATTCAAGGAATGTTGCTTGGCGGCCATGGTGATACTATGGTTCCATTGCCTCGTTACACAACTGTTTCAGGTATTCCGCTTACAGAATTATTACCTAAGGAAAAAATAGATGCTATTATTGAAAGGACAAAGAATGGCGGAGGAGAAATAGTAAACCTTTTAGGTACTTCAGCATGGTATGCACCGGGTGCAGCTGCAGCGCAAATGGTTGAGGCTATTGTTAAGAATGAAAACCGTGTGTACCCTTGCTGTGCATTACTTAACGGAGAATATGGTTACAAAGGAATTTATTTGGGTGTTCCTGTTAAGCTTGGTAAAAATGGAATTGAACAAATTATAGAGTTGAAACTTGATGCAGCTGAAAAAGCACTTCTCGATTCTTCTGCTAAGGCTGTTCGCCAGGTTATGGATGTATTAGATAAGCAATTATCTGCAGTAGCTAAGTAGTATCTTAATCTCAAAATATAAAAAGCCCCTGAGTTTTCGGGGGCTTTTTTATTTTCTGAATTATGAGAATTTTCTTACGTCTTCAAGCTTATTGGCATTAAGTACTTTTATGCCTCTGCCATCCGTCTCTATCAGTTTATCCTGCTTAAAGTCTGACAAAGTACGAATAAGTGATTCTGTAGATGTTCCTACTATTCCTGCAAGATCATCGCGCGAAATACTAATAGTAGCGCCTTGCTCTCCTTTTTTATTTAATTGCAATAATGCCTCTGCAACACGTGCCCTTACCGAATTATAGGCAAGGCCAAGCAGCCTTTCTTCTTTCTCATTTATGTTATTTGCCAGCATTTTTATAAAACGTGCCGATACATCATTACTGGAATATATAAGCGATTGGAAATCGCTTTGAGGAATAAGTACAAGCTCAGAATCTTCCAGGGTTGTTGCTGAATCAGAATAAGGTGCGCCTTCAAGCATGGCGACATACCCAAAGAACTCTCCTGGGCCAAAGAGGCCTGTAATGAATTCCTTTCCTTCGTTATTTATCTTCCATGTTTTTATTTTCCCCTTATTCACAAAATACACTGCATTCGGTGTATCACCTTCACGGTATAGTGTTTCCTTCTTTGGGTGATTCTTTGCTTTGAAGTCAGCTACAAGGCTTTCTGGCAAACTGAATTCCTTAGCTTCATTCACAAATTGTATCAACCCGCTTAGGTCCCTTGAATAATTTTTCTTGAAAAACTGATTGCGTTTAAGACGTGCTTCAACCGCATTTAATAATTCAACTTCATCAAATGGCTTTATTAAATAATCGTCAGCGCCCATATTCATCCCCTTCCTAATATCAGCTCTTTCTGCTTTTGCTGAAAGGAATATAAATGGGATGCTTGCAATCTCGGGTTCTTCGCTTAATACATTCAGTACTCCATACCCATCCAGTTCGGGCATCATTATATCGCATATGATCAGGTCGGGCTTTTCCTTTTTAGCAAGAGCAACTCCCTTTTCTCCATTTTCAGCGGTTATAACTGCAAAATGTGCAAGGCCAAGAATTTCAGAAGTATTCTCACGCATTTCCTTATTGTCCTCTATTAGCAATATTTTTTTCATCTTTCAGTCTATCGATTTGTATGGTTAACCCTGCCATAAATTTACACTTTAATTCTAATGTCGATAAAATCGTATTTTTGGTATCAAACCAAAATTATGGCTAAAAGAGTATACTTATCAGTTGTTATGTTAGTATTATTTTCTGCTAACATTTCAGCGCAGAATAATGATTCAATTGTATTTAAGAAGATTGCAAATGAAGTGCTTATTCATGGTAAGTGCTATAACTGGTTAGATTATCTTTCCAATCGTATTGGTGGCAGGCTAAGTGGTTCGCCACAAGCAGCGCTTGCAGTAAAATATACCCGTAGCCTTATGGATAGCATAGGTGCCGATACTGCCTATTTACAGGAATGTAAAGTGCCACATTGGGTTAGGGGAGAAAAGGAAGTGGGTAAATTAATCACAGGAAAAGAGGGCGAAATAATTGTAAAGATTTGTGCTTTGGGTGGCTCTATTGCCACTCCTGCAGAAGGTATAACAGGCGAAGTAGTTGAGATAGATAATTTTGATGATCTTAAAAAACTTGGCAGGGCCGGCTTAGAAGGTAAGATAGTTTTTTATAATCGTGCTTTTGACGAAACTAAGATTAACACCTTTGAGGCATATGGCGGTGCTGTAGATCAAAGGTGGAGTGGCCCTAGCCTTGCTGCAAAGTATGGCGCTGTGGGTACGATTGTAAGGTCAATGACCAATATTATTGACGATAATCCGCATACCGGTGTTATGAAGTATAACGACAGTTTGCCTAAAGTTCCATGCTGCGCTATATCTACTAAAGGAGCTGAATTATTAAGTGGCTTACTAAAAAAGGAAAGTGGAGTGAAGTTTCATTTTAAAATGAGTTGCCAAACATTGCCTGATGAAACATCATATAATGTGGTAGGAGAGATACGAGGAACCGAGCACCCGGAAGAAATTATAACCATCGGCGGTCACCTCGATTCATGGGACTTGGCACAAGGTTCTAATGACGATGGAGCAGGTGCTGTTCAATCCCTAGAAGTATTGAGAACATTCAAAGCTTTAGGAATAAAACCAAAACGTACCATTAGGGTTGTAATGTTTATGAATGAAGAGAATGGTGGAAGAGGTGGGGCTAAATATGCAGAATTAGCAAAATTAAGGCACGAGCACTTAATAGCAGCAATAGAATCAGATGCGGGCGGAGGTACTCCACTTGGTTTTGGTATGGTAGGTAAAGATGACAAGAAAGCTAAGATAAGGTCATGGGCAAAATTATTTCTTCCGTATGGAGTATATGATTTTACGGGCGATGAGGCGGGAGCAGATATAGATAAACTAGATGACCAAGGAGCAACATTGATGGGCCTTGAACCCGATTCACAACGATATTTTGATGTACACCATGCGGCAACCGATACATTCGACAGAATAGATAAGCGTGAGCTTGAATTAGGAGCTGCTTCAATGACTATGATGGCTTACATGCTTTCCCAATACGGATTGTAGGCAGCTTATCATATATTAGTAGATAACAGTATGAGCGCCAGTTTCTTGCATAGCTCGGTAATTTGTTTTATTTTTAGCATACTATTCACTTGGATAGCCTAAAACTACTAAGCTTTAATTTGATTCAACCACTGTTACATAAGCAAATAAAGAGATTGTATTATACATTATGTATAGTTATATCTGCTTCCTTGTTCCCTTCACATAGTTTCGCCCAGGATACCACACATGTGGTGGATTCCTTGTCTATATACAACATGTCACTTGAAGATCTATTGAAGATCAAAGAATCAGGGGTATCGAGTCAATTGGAATCTATTATCAATTCACTTATTGGAGTGGCTTCTAAGAAGTCAGTTTCATTAAGAAATTCGCCTGCAATAGTTACTCTTATTACAGAAGAAGAAATAGAAAGATCGGGTGCTCGTGATTTAATAGATGTGTTACGCCTTGTTCCCGGTATTGATTTTGGCAGCGATGTGCAAGGTGTTGTAAGTATTGGAATACGAGGTAACTGGGCGCACGAAGGTAAAGTGCTATTACTATTGGATGGACAGGAAATGAATGAGATATTATATTCTTCATTGCAGTTAGGTAATCATTTTGATGTAAGTCAAATTAAAAGGATTGAGATAATTCGTGGCCCGGGTTCTGCCATTTATGGAGGGTATGCTGAATACGGAGTTATAAATATTATCACTAAGAGCGGGGCCGATATACATGGAGTTTCAGCTTCGGTGAGTGATGGAGAAATGCAAAATGCATTTGGGCATAGGAATATAAGTGTAGCTGCCGGAAATAAAATAAATGACTTTCAATATAGCCTTGCAGGCTTTTTCGGAGAAGGGAACAGAAGTGATGCAACGTATACCGATTTTTCAGGCAATAGTTATTCTATGGCAGGCAATTCTAACCTTGATCCTGAAAATATTAACCTTGGATTGTCTTATAAGGGATGGAGCTTCCGTGGTATTTACGATAATTACGAAATGACCACTCGCGATAATTATGGGACTATACTTAGCCAGGCATACCCGAATAATTTTTTATCGGAATTCGCTGAACTTAAATATGAAGCAAAGCTTAGTGATAAAATAACCCTGACTCCTTTAGTTAATTTCAAACTACAAAAGCCATGGAATTTTGCAGGCACCGTTCCCGCGGTTGATTCCTCATACACTGTATATGATAAGACTGCCGAGAGGTATCGGGCTAATCTTACCATGTCATACGATATAACCCACAAGATAAATTTGATTGCAGGTGGCGAAGTTTACTATGATTACGCATCTCTTGGAGCTGATACTACATTGTTTCAGAACGGTAAACGAAATATAAGTTACACGAATGAAGCAGTTTTTATGCAAGTGTTCTTCAAGAATAGAATTGCCTCATTATTACTGGGAGGACGATATGATAATAATTCAGGTTATGGGTCAGATTTTGTGCCACGCCTAGGCATAATGAAGAAAATAGATAAGTGGAATTTTAAGTTCTTATTCAATAATTCATTTCGTGCACCGGGTATAGAAAATATTGATTTTGCTATTGCACCTATAAAGCCTGAAGTTACACAGGTAATTGAGCTGGAAGCCGGTTATGAATTAGCCTCCAATATGTATCTCACAGCTAATTTTTTCGACATTACAACATGGAATCCGATTGTTTATTATGTGGATACTCTGGCTGTAAATGGCAGCTATGACGGGTATAAAAACCTTTCCGGGGCAGGAAGTACCGGAATAGAAGTTGACTATAGATTAAAAGATACCTGGGGATACCTTGATCTCAATTATTCATTTTATTCTACTGCAGGTAAAACAGTTATTCCTGCTGACCAGGTACCGACAGATAATTCAATGACACTTGGGTTTGCATCAAATAAGTTCAATATTTCAGCATGCTATTATATTGCTAAGCATATCAGTATTGCTCCGACTGTTTCCTGGATAGGTAAAAGATATGGTTATGCACCAATCGACACGGGTGGTTCTTACCTTAAATTATTTTCACCTATGGCCTTGGTTAATCTATTTGTGCAGTACGAAATTGTTTCAAGGAACAAGCTTAAAATTGGCATTGGGTGTTTCAATATCTTAAATGAGGATAATGAATTTATTCAACCATATAACAGCGGACATGCTCCTTTGCCTGGCCAATCGAGAGAGTTTGATATAAGATTAACCTATTTCCTCAATTTCAAAAAATGAGAAAGAGGATATTGACATATCAAGTTGCGTTTGCTATTCTCGGATGCATATTTTTTAAGCCTGTACAAATCAGGGCCCAATCACTCAACTACCAGTTAGCTTCGGTATTTGTATATAATTTTATTCAATCAGTTGAATGGCCTAAAGATAAACGTTCGGGTAGTTTTGTAATTGGTGTGTATGGCTCTTCACCTTTAACTGCTGAGTTAGTAAAGTTTATTACTTCAAAACATGTTGGCGACCAGCCTATTATTGTTAAGGTAATAACCTCTCTTGATAATGCAGCCGATTGCCATGTCATATTTGTTCCATTGGATCAAAGCGACAAGATCAAGCAAATTTGCTTGCAGCTTAAGGGTAAACCTATACTAATTATTGCTGAAAAGATAGGACTTTGTAAAAAGGGAGCTTCAATTAGCCTGTTTCTGGATGAAGATGATGATTACAAAACCAAATTTGAGTTAAATAGGGCAATTATTGAGAGTAATGGCTTATCTATTTCAGAAAGGCTGATATTATTGGCATCACAGATGAATAAATAATTTTTCTGTTTTATTGATAGGGAATAAACAGTAAGTACCAAACCTTGTTCCCTTTAATTACGTATTAGTTCAATATAGGGATGTAGGCAATTTATCTTCCTGAAATACGTTAATACCTTCTATAGTTAAGTTTATGAAAAATAGCCAGTACTTATAGAAATTAGAATATATGGAAAAGAGACTTATTTCATAACTTTGATAATATTGAAGAAATAGAACCCCGAAAATGAAGCCAGTTAATAGATTGAGTATAATATTACAATTGACTTTTGTTTTTGTTTCTGCATTTATAAAGGGGCAGACACCGCTCAATGACCAGAATTGGTATATAGATACCGGCAAAAGCGATGAGTTTAATTCTACTGCAATAAACCCAAATAAGTGGCATGTACTGGATTGCCCAAGTGGTGATTGTTGTAATTGGGGAGGTGGTACAGCATTTGAAAAAGGCAATACTATGGATTCAGCCGGGTTGTTAAGGTTTAGGGTTGATGGTCCCGGTTTAGCTCCTATTCCTTGTAGCAGAGGTACATATGCTACCGGAGGAATTCAATCTGACTCGGAGAATTATACTTATGGCTATTATGAAATATATGCCAAGTTGCCCGGGTTCTACGATAAAGGAGTCCCTTGCGGGCTAAAATTCTGGCCAACTTTCTGGATGGCATATCAGCAGTTTGATACCAGCTGTTTAGTTGTTGGAAATGAAGTTGATATACTTGAACCTAATGGCACACAATACGCAAATGGCAGTACCAATGTATGTGGTTGGTGGTATCTTAGCGGGAATTGTCAGTCAAAAAAGAACCAGGGAATTTATAATTCTCCGGTTCCCTTATTTACAGGCTTTCATAAATATGCAGTTGAGACCTTGCCCAATGCAGTTATCTTCTATTTTGACGATGTGCCCTTTTTCGAGAATTATAACAGCCCAACGATGATTATGCATCCTATGAGGCTTTATATTGACCAGCAACTTCAAGATACATCAATAAAATTCAATCCCAATACTCCATTTCCCCAGTATTATACTATTGATTATTTCAGGTATTATAGATTGAACCTTGCCTGTGGTGTGAGCACAACATTATTAGATAACATAGATATTGCCAACTATGTATTCTCAGTCAAATCAGATATAACCTTCGGGAATGGATTAAATTCTATTTCATTGAACAGTACCGATGTTAAATATTTTCGTGCAGTTAATTCTATAACTATTAACGGAACTTTTACTGCACCCCTGGGAAGTGAGTTAGCCTTAATTCCCACTCCATGTAATTAGCTTTGTATATTAATAATGAATATAACACTATAAGAATGAAAAGGTCATTTACAAAGATTAAAGAATACGCTTCAATTATATTAATTGGAGTATTTACATTTTTAGGTTTTAATGCAAAGGCGCAATTTAAGTTGTTTTCAACAGGCAGCATATCTATTGGAAGTATTACCCAACCACCGGCATGGGTTGAATTACAGGTGATAGGGAATAGCTTGCATTCTAACAATACCGGTGTTATTACTTCATCAGCTTTTATCAGAGGGTTAAATGTATTCTCAACCGATACTAATCCAGACTTTTCATGGTGGGGAGATATACATACCGGAATTTTCCACCCAATAGTGAATAGTATTGCATTTGCTATTTTGGGTAATGAGGCAATGAGGCTTTCGCCCAGTGGTAATTTGCTTGTAGGAACAACAGTTGATAATGGCGATAAGCTACAGGTATACGGCGCTTCAAATGCTAATTCATTTGATGTTTTTTCTACAGCTTCAACCAATAATTTATACTCAGGAATAAACTGGCTAAACAATACTACCACAAAAGCCTGGGCTGTTGAATATGGAGGACAAGATCAGTTTTATGTAAACGGAAGCGGAGCGGCATATGCCTATAGCTGGAATTCTCTTAGCGATTCAACACTAAAAGAAAATATTCACGGGATTCAAAGCGCATTGAATAAGGTGTTGCAGTTGCAGGGTGTTACATATAATTTCAAATCTTCTTCAAAAGGTTTTAATAAAGAATCAGGATTACCGGAGAACAGGCAGATGGGACTTTTGGCCCAGGCAGTGGAAAGGGTTGTACCTGAAGTAGTAAGTACTACAGGCTCCGGCTTAAAGACTATTGCTTATAGTAATCTGGTAGGTTTGTTGATCGAGGCAATGAAACAAGAAGATGCCAGGGTTACCATACTTCAGCATAAACTTGATAGTTGTATTGTTTTAAATAAGCATAATTCACTTTACAGTGGGAATGTAAATGGTGAACAGGCACAAGCTAAATTATACCAATGTAGTGTTGGTTCTGAAGATCAAAACTGTAGTATACAATGCTACGTGCCTGAACAAAGTAATGATGCTAAGATTATGCTATTTGATATGAATGGAACTCTAAAGCGTTCTATTCCAATAAGCAATACAGGCAAGCAATACATTAATATAAGTGCAAATACTATTTCTGCGGGAATGTATTATTATACACTTGTAATTAACGGTAAAGAAATTGATACTAAGAAACTTATAATTGCAAAGCAGTAAGGAACATGGTTGCTATAATACTATTACTTTACCTCTTGCAATTATTTCATTTTCGGAAGTAATAACCCTGTATAAGTAAACGCCCTTACTCTGCGTACTCAGGTCCATTTGCGTAATGGTTGAATTAAGGCTTACATAGTAAACCCGTTGTCCTAATATGTTATACACTTCTATTTGAGCCTGGCTATTTATGCCTTGTAATTTGATATTAAATACTCCATAACTTGGGTTTGGATAAATAGTTACTTCTCCGCTTTCAGGGCTAATGAATGGCGCTATAGTGAGTTTTCGTATTGTATTATTATATGCATCGGCTAAGTATAGTACTTGCTGCGGCCCAATAGTTATACCGGTTGGGTTGTAAAGTGTTATTGAAGTTGCATTTTCACTCTCATTGGAATAGCCTAATTTATTATTGCCTGCTATTGTAGTAATAATACCATTTTTACTTACTTCCCTTATCCTGTTATTAAATTGATCGGCAATAAATATGTCTCCTGAATTATCTGCTGCAACTCCTGAGGGATAATTTAATTCAGCTGAAGTGGCTGACCCTCCGTCACCTGAATATCCTGCAATTCCATTACCTGCAACTGTATATATATAACCAGTAGTTGTTACCTTCCGAATGCAAAAATTATTTGCATCGGCAATGTAAATATTGCCTGAATCATCTAAGTTGATACCCGAAGGATAATATAGTTCAGCTAATGTTGCCGGACCCCCGTCGCCTGAATAACCGCGTACTCCGCAACCCACCACAGTAGTTATTATACCCGTTGAGTGATCAATTTTTCGTATCCTGCTATTAAATACATCCACAATAAAAATATCTCCTTTTGTATCTTCTGCAAGTGCTATCGGGTCTCTGAATGAAGCTAAAGTAGCAGGACCACCATCGCCCGAAAACCCGTAAGTTCCTGTACCTGCAATGGTGGAAATTATTCCACTGGTATTAACCTTGCGTACTCGGTCATTTCCTATATCCGATATCAAAACATTACCTGAGTTTTCACCAAAAACCCCCATCGGGCCATTTAGCTCGGCTGATTTGGCTGGTCCTCCATCTCCTGAAAAGCCAAAAAATCCATTACCTGCAATTGTCGAAATTATGCCATTACTTGTTGCTACTCTCACACGTGAATTACCCCAATCTGTAAAATAAACATTACCTATGCTGTCTGCCGAAACTTCCATGGGGTCTAATAATGTTGCAATTACCGCAGAACCGCCGTCTCCTGAAAAGCCGAAACTGGAATCGCCGGCAATATTAGTAATAGCATAGGATTGCGCTTTCACTTTTCCTATGCCAACCGATAGAATTGTTAAAAGTGTAAATAATGCTTTTTGCTTTATTTTCCTCATTATTCCTATGAATGTGATACACTAACAAAGATAA